>NZ_BAAAPF010000349.1:0-7212 GCF_039531005.1 Streptomyces synnematoformans | reverse complement strand
CCCCGGCGGCCGGGGGCGGGCCCGAGGCCGGGCCGGCGGGCGCGCACGGCCAGGGCGGCGCGCATCCGGTCCTCGTCGATGCGCAGGTCCGGTGCGCGCAGCGGCACGTACTCGACGGTCGCGCCGCGCGCCCGCGCGTACTCCCGCAGGCCGTTGACGGAGTTGTGGTTGTCGAGCGGCATGACGAGCCTGCTGCGGCGCCCGAGCGGGTACGCCTCGCCGACCAGGCGCAGCGCGCCGGTGGCGTTGGGCGTGAAGATCACGGCGTACTCGGCGGGGTCGGCGTTGAAGTGCCGCAGCACCGCCCCGCGGGCCTCGTCGAGCAGGTCCCCGGAGGCGCGGGAGGCGGGGCTGTCGGAGTGCGGGTTGCCGAACAGCCCGCCGGTGACGCGCCGCGCGCTCGCCGCGACGAGGGAGCGGGGCGGGAGTCCGGCGCCGGTGTGGTCGAGGTAGGTGTGCCCGCCCTCGTCGAGATAGCCGAACTCGCGTGCCCGCAGCTCCGCGAAGAGGTCGGGGGCGTCCGCCGCTTCCTCGCGTACATCTTCGTCGCGCACGTGCCCGGTGGTGTCTGCCCTGCCCATGGGACCCCTCCGCATGAAAACTGCCAAAGGTAGCCATACCAGGATGACACCGGGCGCGCCCGCTGACCCCCGTCAACGCGGCCGGGCCCGGTTCTTCTCCGCCGCCGGCGGGTCGCCCGCTCCCCCGCCCCGGCGGGGACGCGGTGCGGCACCGCGGTCGCGGACGGGAACGTCGGCCGCTTCAGCCGGGCGTACCGCGGGTAGACGCCGGAGCGTTCGACGAACGCCCGCACGGCGCACTCGGCGGTGCGGTCGCGCCGGCGCACACGACGGAGCCGCCCGTGCACGCCGGGCCGCGTGACCCGCCCCATAGGATGGCGATCATGGATCCAGCAGACTTCTACACCGGAATCGTCGCGGAGCTGTACGGACCGCTCAAGTCCGTCACCCAGGACCCCGAGCCGTACGCCGCCTTCGTCGAGGAGGCCGGCTCGCCCGCGCTGGAGCTGGGCTGCGGGGACGGGGAGCCGCTGCTCGAACTGCGTCGCCGGGGGCTGGACGTGGACGGCGTCGACTCCTCCGCGGACATGCTGGACCGGCTGCGCCGCCGGGCCGGCGCGGAGGACCTGCACGTCGTCGTGTTCCATCAGCGCATGGAGGCCCTGGACCTGCCCCGCCGGTACGCGGCGGTCTACCTCGCCGGACCGACGTTCAACCTGCTGCCCGACGACGCCACCGCGCTGGCCGCGCTGCGCGCCATCCGCGCCCACCTCGCCGAGGGCGGCACCGTGCTGGTCCCGCTGCACCTGCCAGGACCCACCCCGTCGCACGAGGTCGGCCGCGCCCGCACCGCCACCGGCCCCGACGGCGCCGAGCTGCGGGTCCGCGTCGTCGCCGAGAACCGCGACGAGCACACCCGCACCCAGACGACGCTGCTGCGCTACGAGCGCTACCACCCCTCGGGCAGCAGCATCACCGAACGCCCGTGGGTGCTGCACTGGTACACCCGCGACGGCTTCGAGACCCTGGCCGCCGTCGCCGGCCTGGCCGTCACCGGCGTCACCGACCCCGGGGGCGCGCCCACGGACGCCGACGCGGACCACGTCCACGTACGGCTGCGGACCGCGGACTGACCCGCCCGGCGGGACCGCGCACCGCCGCGGGAGCCGCGGGCCGGGAACCCGGTCCGGGCAGCGTACCCACCGGTCGACCAAACAGGCGTATCGTGACAAGAGAGGATGCATCCGACTCTTCTTGGAGAGGAGGCAGCAACCATGTCGAACACGCAACACACCACTGGGATGACCTCACACCCTGATGTGCAGGAGATGAGGGAGCGATTCGATCGCACGGCGGCCGGAGGTGGTGTGGTTGCCCTCGAAGGACTGATCCTGCTCGCCGGCCTGTACGCCGCGATTTCACCCTGGGTCGTGCACTTCACGGGGAACTCCAACCTGGCCGTCAACAACCTCATCGTCGGTATCACCATCGGCCTGCTCGGGCTCGGGCTGACCCTGGCCCCGGAGCGGACGTCCGGGCTGGCCTGGCTGGCCGTGCCGCTCGGCCTCTGGCTCGTGATCTCCCCCTGGGTGGTCACCACCGCGAACACCGCATCCAACGGCGTCATCTGGAGCAACTGCTTCGCCGGCGGCGTCACGGCCGTGCTGGGACTGCTCGCCATGGGTATGACCGTGCGCTTCGGCCGCCGAAAGGAAGAAAAGTAAGGCCGCGGGCGCGCACACCGCTGCACCGTCCGGTGCCGGGTCCGCCGGGTACGCCCCGGGGCGGCCCGGCGCCGGGGGCGGTGTGCTCAGGGCGCGCGGCGGCCTGAGCCGTCCGCCGCCATGAGCGCGTGCAGCCCGTTGCGCAGTATCGCGCTGTCGACGTCCTTGAACAGCGCCCGCTGCACGATGAACCCCTGCGTGAGCGCCATGAGCGTACGCACCACGTCGTCGGTGGGGACGTCGGCGCGCAGGTGGCCCGCCTCCTGGTACGCCCGCACCACCTCGCCCCACATGCCCCGCATCCGGTCGTAACCGGCGTGCAGCGTGGCGGCCAGCTGCTTGTTGCGCAGGGTCTCGCTCCACACCTGCACGATCAGCTCGGCGAACGCGCTCGGCCGGTCCACGCCCGCGCGGCGGGCCTGCTCTTCGAGCGCGCGGCTCAGCACGCCGCCGATCACCTCGCCGAGGGGGCGAAGCGGCGCCTCCCGGGTGGCGGACTCGAAGGCGTCGCGCATCCACTCGAACGCCTCGTCCGCGACGGCCGTGATCAGCTCGTCCTTGCCGCGGAAGTAGCGGTAGACGGCGCCGGCGGACAGCCCGGTCTCCTGGAAGACGTCCTGCATCGAGGTGGCGTGGAACCCGTTGCGGGTGAAGCAGCGCCGCGCGCCGTCGAGGATCTGCCGGCGGCGGGCGTCAAGGTGGGCCTGGGATACGCGAGCCATGGCGGGACTGTAAAACGAACGTTCTTTCTTGACAACCCGCGACGGCCGCGCGCAGAGTGAGGATCGTAAAACGAACGATCCTTCTCTTTAAGGAGGCTGACGATGTCCTCCGCCCGCAGTGTGCTCGCGGTCGTCGTCCTGGTCCCGGCGCTGATCGCCCTCGCCCTCTGGGCCTTCGTCTGGCCCAGCGCCCGGCTCGCGCCGCGCGACCTGCCCCTGGGCGTCGCCGGCCCGGCCCAGGCCACCGCGCCGCTGAAGGCGCAGCTGGCCGAGCGCGGCGACGCCTTCGAGGTGCACACGTACCCGGACGCGGCCGCGGCCCGCAGCGCCATCGAGGAGCGCGAGGTGTACGGCGCCGTCGTCGCCACCCCGGACGGGCCGCGGCTGCTGGTCGCCTCGGCCGCCGGCCCCAACGTGGCGCAGTTGCTCACCCGGACCGTCGGGGAGCAGGCGGCCGGGCCGGAGCAGTCCCCGGGGACCGTGCCCACCGAGGACGTGGTCCCGCTGCCCGCCGCGGACCCCCGCGGCTCCGCCTTGAACTCCAGCGTCCTGCCGCTGGCGCTTGCCGGACTCGCCGTCGGCGGCGCGGCCACGCTGCTGGGCCTGCGGAGCTGGCGGGCGGTGGGCGCCGTGACCGGCGCGGCCGCGGCCATCGGCGTCGTCGCCGCCGCGGTCGCGGACAGCTGGCTCGGCGCCCTGACCGGCAACTGGTGGGCGGAGGCCGGCGCGCTCGGGCTGACGGTACTGGCCGGTGCCGCGGGGGTCGCGGGCCTCGCCGCGGTGTTCGGCCGGGTCGGGATGGGCGTGGGCAGCCTGCTGGTGATGCTGCTCGGCAACCCGTTCTCCGGCGTCACCTCGGCCCCCGAGATGCTGCCGGAGCCGGTGGGCGCGCTCGGCCAGTTGCTGCCGCCGGGCGCCGGTGGCTCGCTGGTCCGCTCCGTCGCCTACTTCGGCGGCAGCGGCGCCGCGGCCCCGCTGGCGGTCCTTATCGGCTGGTCGCTGGTCGGCCTGGCCCTGCTGGTGCTGGGCCCGCTGCTCTCCCGCCACCGCCCGCCGGCCCCGGCGCCCACGGCCGGCCCGCGCGAGTCCGTCGCGGCCTGAGAAGCCGTCCGCGGGACCGGCAGGTCAGCCGGCGGGACCGGCGAGCGCCTGGGTGCCGAGCACGGCCAGCAGAGCGAGGCGTTCCGCGTCGTCGGTGCCGGGTTCCGCCGTGTAGACCATGATCCGCAGGTCGCTGCCCGCCACGGTGAGGACCTCGCAGTCCAGCGTCACCGGGCCCGCGTCCGGGTGGTCGATGGTCTTGCGCGCGGACTCGTGGCGGCCGACGGCGCCGGCGTCCCACAGCTCCGCGAACCGGTCGCTGTGCGCGCACAGTTCCGCGATCAGCCGTCCCAGCCGGCGGTCGGCCGGGTAGCGGCCGGCCACGGCGCGCAGGTCGGCGACCAGCGCGGCCTCGAAGTCGCGGAGGGACCGCGGCGTGTGCCGAGCCCGGGTGCCGGGGCCGAGGAAGTGGCGCCACACGGCGTTGCGCTCGTGGCCGCGCCAGCCGGACGGGTCCCCCATCAGGGCCGCGTACGGCGCGTTGGCCACGAGGAGGGTCCAGGACGCGTCGTAGACCGCCACGGGGGTCTGGCCCAGCCTGTCGAGCAGGCGCTGGACGCCGGGGGTGACGTGCGCCGGCACCAGGTGCGGGCCCGGCGGCGCGAGCCCGGCCAGCCGGAACAGGTGGGTGCGCTCGTCCCCCGCCAGCCGCAGCGCCCTGGCCAGCGCCTCGACGACCTGGGCCGAGGGGTGGGCCGCGCGGCCCTGTTCGAGCCGGGTGACGTAGTCGACGGAGATTCCGGCGAGCCCGGCCAGTTCCTCCCGGCGCAGCCCGGCCGTGCGCCGCGCCGCGCCGGCGGACAGCCCCGCCGCCTCGGGCGGCAGCCGGTCGCGCCAGCGGCGCACCGCCCGTCCGAACTCCGTGGTCGCCATGGGTGCCAGTGTGCACCGCTCCGCCGCGGCCCGCCTGGTACCGCCGGTCCCAGGAAGAGCGGACTCCTGGCTGACCGCACGGCCCGGGGGCACGGTGGGGACATGACCACCACACTGATCACCGGAGCGAACAAGGGTCTCGGCCACGAGACCGCCCGCCGCCTCGTCGCCGCGGGCCACACCGTCTACGTCGGCAGCCGGGACCCCGGCCGCGGCCGCCGCGCCGCCGAGCGGCTGGGCGCGCGAGCCGTGCAGCTCGACGTCACGGACGACGCCTCCGTCGCGGCCGCCGCGGCGGCCGTCGAGGCCGACGGCGGGCTGGACGTGCTGGTCAACAACGCCGGCATCGAAGAAAGGGACGAGGACAACGGCGTGATCGGCGCCGCGGACGTCACCGCCGAGATCATGCGGCAGGTGTTCGAGACCAACGTCTTCGGCACGGTGCGGGTCACCCGCGCCTTCCTGCCGCTGCTGCAGCGGTCGGCCGCCCCGGTCGTGGTCAACCTGAGCAGCGGTCTGGCCTCCCTCACCCGGGCCACCACCGCCGGTACCCCGGTCCACGCCTACCCCGGCGTCGCGTACCCGGCGTCGAAGGCCGCGATCAACATGCTCACCGTGCAGTACGCGAAGGCGTTCCCGCAGCTGCGGATCAACGCGGTGGAGCCCGGTTTCACCAGGACGGACCTCAACGGGAACACCGGCGTCCAGACCGTCGAAGAGGGCGCCGAGGTCATCGTCCGCATGGCGCAGACGGGCCCCGACGGCCCCACCGGGGGGTACGTCGACGCGGAGGGGCCGCTGCCCTGGTGAGCCCCCGGGCCACCGAGCCCCCTGAGCCCGTGAGCCCTGAGCCCTTGAGAACCCCGTAGTGCCCCGGCCGTTGCGGACGGCCGGACCCGAGGAGCCCGCGCGGCCCCGCCCGACAGGCGGGCCGTGCGGGCTCGTTGACGTGTACGCGATGTGATCATACGCTCCACGCGTCGGCCCGGACCGCCCCCGCGACGTGTGCTTTTCCGGGGGCGCCCCGGCCGCCGGCCCCCCACAACTCCGTTCCGCCACCCCGGGAGTTGCTTGTGAAAAGACGCCACGCGGCCGCCTGGGCCGCCTCCGCACTCGCCGCCACCCTCGCGGCGACCGGCGCGCTCGCCGGCCCCGCCACCGCGGCGCCCGACGCCCCGACCGCGCCCCAGGCCCGTATCGCCACCGCCACCGGCCCCGTCACGCACGAGGAGAACGAGCGCGTCCCCGAGGGCGCGGAGTGGACCCAGCACTACTTCCCCTCCGCCGACGACTCCGGCACCGAGCTGCACGCCGACGTGCTGCTGCCCGAGGGGCTGGTGAAGGGCGCGAAGGTGCCCGTCATCCTGTCCGTCGGGCCGTACTTCGCCCACGCCGGCGCGACCGGCGACGAGGGCTGGTCGTACGCCGGGCCCTCCACGCGCTTCCTGGACTTCACCGAGGGCGCCGACGTCTTCGCCAACGGCTACGCCTTCGTCATGGTCGACCTGCGCGGCTTCGGCGGCTCGACGGGCTGCCTGGACTGGGCCGGGCCCGGCGAACAGGCCGACGTGGCGGCCGCGATCGACTGGGCCGCGAGCCGGCCGTGGTCGACGGGCGCGGTGGGCATGTACGGCAAGTCGTACGACGCCGTGACCGGGCTGATCGGCAACAACCTGGACCAGCGGGCCCTGAAGGCCGTCGTGTCGCAGGAGCCGGTCTGGGACATGTACCAGTACATCTACTCCAACGGCGTGCCCCGCCCCAACGTCACCGGCACCGCCAACGCGTACAACTCCATCGCCACCCTCCCCCCGATGGCCGACGACGACCCCCGCTACCGGGCCAACGCCCGCTGGGAGGAGACCCATCCGGAGTGCCTGACGGAGAACGCCGCCGGCTACCGGATCGCCGACCAGCGCAGCAAGCACTGGAAGGAGCGCGACCTGGCGCGGCTCGCGAAGGGCAGCGACACCCCCCTCTTCGTCACGCAGGGCTTCATCGAGCCCAACACGAAGCCGGAGGAGATGGAGGAGTACCTGCGCAACCACCGCGGCCCCGAGCGCGGCTGGCTCGGCCAGTGGGACCACGTCCGCGGCGGCGACCGGGTGCCGGACGGCCGGCTGGCGATGGGGCGTGAGGGCTGGTACGAGGAGACCCTCGCGTTCTTCGACGAGTATCTGAAGGGCGAGAAGCCGGCCGTCCGCTACCCGAAGTACGCCATGGAGGACAACAGCGGCGACTGGCGCGCGCAGCGCACCTGGCCCGTCGTCG
>NZ_BAAAPF010000348.1:0-7215 GCF_039531005.1 Streptomyces synnematoformans | reverse complement strand
CCGCGACGCGGTCGGCGTCCACGGCGTTGAGCCGCTTGCCCTTCAGCTCCGCCACCGCCGCCTGCCACGCCTCGCTCTCCGGCGCCAGCTCGGTCACCCGCGCCGGCCAGGCGACCAGCCGGCCGCCCTTGTCCTTGCTGCGCGCGTGCACCGTCACCAGCGCACCGTCGGCCAGCCCGAGCCCGTCGAGCGGCTGCTCGTCCGGCCCGTCGCCGACGAGGTGGACGGCGCCGTCGAGCCAGACGTGCCACAGTGCGCGCTGGGTGCCGTCCGGGCCCTCGATCCAGACGAGCCCGGACTTCCTGGCGGCCTCTTCTGCGAGGGCGGCGGCGATCGGCTCCATGGGGCACGAGCGTAGCCGCCGGACCCCGGGCCCGTACCGGTCCTAGGGCCTGTCGTCAATCTCGCGTCGTTCGCCCGGAGGGCGGGCGGCGCAGGGGGCACCGCCCACGCCCTCCGGGCGTAGGGGGAGGCTGGTGCGTGCGATCGCAAGGCGGAGGGTCGACCGCATAGTGGGCCTATTCGGTCGATCCCGACAACGCGGCTGGGGGCACCGCCCACGCGCGCGCAGGGGGTACCGCCCACGCGCGCTTGCGCGCTGTGGGGGAGCGCAGTGGGGGAGTGCGTGCCAGGCGTCGCGCCGCAGGCGGGAGATTGACGACAGGCCCTAGAGCCAGCCGTTGCGGCGGAAGCCGCGGTGCATGGCGGCGCAGATGACGGCGATGGCCGCCAGCACGGCGTAGTAGCTGAAGCGCCAGTCGAGTTCCGGCATGTGGTCGAAGTTCATGCCGTAGATGCCGGCGATCATCGTGGGCACGGCGAAGATGGCCGCCCACGACGTGATCTTCCGCATGTCTTCGTTCTGCGCCACGGTGGCCTGCGCCAGGTTGGCCTGCAGGATGGAGTTGAGCAGCTCGTCGAAGCTGACCACCTGCTCGTGTACGCGCGCCACGTGGTCGGCGACGTCCCGGAAGTACTTCTGGATCTCCGGCTCGACGAACCTCATCGGCCGCTCGGACAGCAGCTGCATCGGCCGCAGCAGCGGCGCCACCGCCCGCTTGAACTCCAGCACCTCGCGCTTGAGCTGGTACACCCGCCCCGCGTCGCTGCCGCGCCCGCTGCGGCCGTCGCTCGGCGAGAACACGTCGATCTCGACCTCGTCGATGTCCTCCTGGACGGCGTCGGCGACGACGATGTAGCTGTCGACGATCTGGTCGGCGATCGCGTGCAGCACGGCGGACGGGCCGGTCGCCAGCAGCTCCTGGTCCTCCTCCAGCCGGGCGCGCAGCGCCCGCAGCGAGCCCTGGCCGCCGTGCCGGACGGTGATGATGAAGTCCTGCCCGGTGAAGCACATCACCTCGCCGGTCTCCACCACCTCGCTGGAGGCGGTGAGTTCGGCGTGCTCCACGTAGTGGAGGGTCTTGAAGACGGTGAACAGCGACTCCTCGTACGGCTCCAGCTTCGGCCGCTGGTGCGCGTCGATCGCGTCCTCGACGGCCAGCGGGTGCAGGCCGAACTCCTCGGCGATGCCGGCGAACTCGCGCTCCGTCGGCTCGTGCAGCCCGATCCAGGCGAAGCCGCCCCCGGCGCGCACCCGGCGCATCGCCTCGGCCGGGGAGAGCCGCTCGCTGGTGCGCCGGCCGCCGCGGTAGACGGCGCAGTCGACGACGGCGCTGACCGCGCCCGGGTCGCGGGTGGGGTCGTAGCCGTGGGCGGACTGGCCGTGGCGCTTCCGGGCGGGACGGACGACGGCTCGCAGGTCACGGATCATCGACATGGGCGAACTCCTTCACGCTCCTGCCGGGCGCGGACCAACGCTGCCGGGAATGAGGATCTACGCAGAGGTACACCCACAAAGCGGGCATCGCTGAGCGCGCCGACGGCACGTCAGTGGATGGCGACGAAAGTGCGTGCTCGACCGCCGGGCGCCGGACGGCGCGGCCGGAGTCGACCGGGAGGTCCCGTGCGAACGCGCGGAGAGACCGGCGGAGGTCAGCGGGCGCCGGGCCGGACGGGCGAGCTGTCGGTACTGCAAGGTCGGCTGGGATCCACCGCAGTCCCCACCTCCTCCGGCCGGGCCCTGTCGAAGGGCGTGAGCGTCCACACCGTGCGCGTCCTGCGCATGTGCCTTCGTGTCGGAGCCGTGCCGCGCCGTACGTACGACGCGCACCGAGCCGACACGCAAGGTTACCAGCCGCGAGTGAACCGACCGCGCAGCCTTGACGGTTCCCCGGCGCTCTACGCTGAGGCGCATGGCGTACGACGAGGTGCTCGCATCGGTGGAACAGCGGCTGACCGGGACGTTCGGCGAGCCCGACGCACGGGCGTCCGTGACCTTCGTGGGCGCGGACCGCATCGAGGTGCTGCGTTTTCCGTCGGCCACCGCCGAAGGCGAGCCGCTGCTGCGCTACGCCACCCTCGGCATGTCCGGCCAGCCCATGACCGACCCCGCGCAGGCGCTCGCCGACCCGCTCCGCGGCCCGCGCGCCGAGCTGCTGCTGACCGTACGGGCCGGGCGCGCCGACACCGGCAGGGTGCTCCGCCCGCTCGCCGTCCTCGCCGCGTCGCCGCAGGTGGAGGGTGTGGTCGTGGCGCCGGACGCGTCGCTGGAGGTGGCGGAGCCGCTGTGGCCGGGGGCGCCGTTCCGCGCGGTGCTGGTCGCGGAGCCGGGCGGGCTGGTGGACGACGTGGTGCTGCCGGAGCTCCCCCACAGCGCTCCGCGCGTGGGCGGTACCCCCACGGAGCCGGTGCGGTTCCTGCCGCTGCTGCCGATGACGCCCAACGAGGCGGCGTGGAAGCGGGTGCACGGCGCCGCCGCGCTGCGCGAGCGCTGGCTCGCCGCGGGCACGGACCTGCGCGACCCGCAGCGCCGCGGCGTGGACCTGGGCGCGTAGCGGCGCCGCGCGGCGCGCGCCGTACGGCACGGGCGCTACCGCCGCCCGCGCCCGGGGCGCCGGGGCGGGCGGCCCCGGACGGGTGATCGTCCTTGACGGCGCGGCGACCGGGGAGGACCGTAAGTGGCTATGAGGGGCGAACCCAGTTGCCCGAAGTGCGGCGGGCGGGTCCGGCCGCCCGGTCTCTTCAGCGACTCCTGGCAGTGCGAGCGGCACGGCCCCGTGCAGCCGCTGCAGCCCGTCATACCGCCCAGCGTCGAGGCGCTGGGCGTGGTGGTGCACCGGGCCCGGGTGCCGGTGTGGATGCCGTGGCCGCTGCCCCTGGGCTGGCTGTTCACCGGGGTCGCCAACGCCGGCGACGACCGCAGCGGCGGCCGCGCCACCGCCGTCGCCTGCTCGGGCCCCGGCCCGCTGGGCGGGCCCGGCGAGCTGGTCCTCGTCGCCGAGGAGCTGGGCGTCGGCCTCGGCGCCCGCTTCGCCGGCCTGCAGGGGCCGGACCCCGGACCCGGGATGTGCACCGACAAGCCGCCGGACGCCAAGGTCATCGCCGCCGGCCGGCCCACCCCGCTGTGGCACGTCGGCGGCGTGCCCGCGGACCGGGCCGTCTTCGCCGGGGAGGCGCGCGGGCTGTGGCTGTGGGCGGTCGTCTGGCCGGAGCAGTCCGGCCTGCTGCTCTACGACGAGCTGGTGCTCACCGACCTGCGCGACGCCGGCGCGGAGATCGAGCTGCTGCCCTGCGGGGCGCTGTCGCCGCGGCTGCTGTAGCGGCGCCGGAGCGGCGGCCGTCGCCCCGGCGGTACCGCCGTCGACAGTGGCGGCCGGGCGGGCCCGTAAGCTGGGTGCCTTCCAGCGATCCCGAGCCCGTGCGAGGTACCGTCCGTGCGCATCGACCTGCATACCCACTCCGCCGACTCGGACGGCACGGACACCCCCGCGGAACTGGTGCGCAAAGCGGCGGCCGAAGGACTGGACGTCGTCGCGCTCACCGACCACGACGGCGTCGGCGGCCACGCCGAGGCCGTCGAGGCCCTGCCCGACGGGCTGACGCTCGTCCCCGGCATGGAGCTGTCCTGCGACCTCGACGGCATCAGCCTGCACATGCTCGCGTACCTCTTCGACCCCGAGGAGCCGGAGCTGACCCGCGAGCGCGACGCCGTGCGCAACGACCGGGTGCGCCGCGCGAAGCTCATGACCGAGCGGCTGATCGAGCTGGGCGTGCCGATCACCTGGGAGCGGGTGCAGGAGATCGCCGGTGAAGGCGCCATCGCCCGCCCGCACGTGGCGAGCGCGATGGTGGAGGCCGGGATCGTGGGCAGCGTCCAGGAGGCGTTCACCGACGAGTGGATCGGCTCCGGCGGCCGGGCGTACGTGGAGAAGCACGAGCTGGACCCCTTCGACGCCATCCGCCTGATCAAGGGCGCGGGCGGCGTCACGGTCTTCGCCCACCCGCTGGCCGTCAAGCGCGGCGTGTGCCTGCCGGAGAGCGCCGTCGCGGAACTGGCCGCCGCCGGCCTCGACGGCATCGAGGTGGACCACATGGACCACGACGACGAGACCCGCGCCCGGCTCCGCGCCACGGCCGCGGACCTCGGCCTGCTGGCCACCGGCTCCAGCGACTACCACGGGGCGCGCAAGACCTGCCGGCTCGGCGAGTTCACCACCGACCCGGAGGTGTACGAGCAGATCGTGGACCGCGCGACGGGCGCGACCCCGGTGAAACGCTAGCCGCGGCCCGCCGCGCGCCGGGCCTTCGGGTCAGTCCCCGACGTCGCCGTTGATGTGCCGTTGCAGGTATCCGTGGGCCAGTGGAACTCGACGTCCTCGGGCCGCGCTGCGGCTACGGTGAACCGATGACCACCGTGAACGTCAACGAGGTCGCCCTCGGCGTCGAGTCCTTCGGCGCCGCCGGCGCACCCCTGGTCCTGCTCGCGGGCGGGACGACGATGCTGTCGTGGCCGGACGCGCTCTGCGAGCGCCTCGCCGCGGGCGGGCGCCACGTGGTGCGCTACGACCTGCGCGACAGCGGCGAGTCGACGACGGCGGACCCGGAGGCGCCCGCGTACACCCTGCGCGACCTCGCCGCCGACGCGGCGGCCCTCGCCGGTGCGCTCGGCGACGGGCCCGCGCACCTCGCGGGGATCGGCGTCGGGGGAATGGTCGCCCAGGTGGCCGCGCTCGATCACCCGGGCGCGTTCTCGGCGCTCACGCTGGCCGGCACCCGTGCGGTCGCGCCCGGCCCGCCCGACGACGACCTCCCCGACCACGACCACGCCACGATGAGCCGGTTGTTCGGGGGGCCGATGCCCGACTGGGCCGACCGCGAGGCGGTGGCGGAGTTCGCCGCCGCCGGCGCGGAAATCCTCGGCGACGACCCCGTCGCCGCCCGCGCCGTCGCCGCGCGCATCTGGGACCGTACGCCCGGCACCGCGCCCCCGGTCCAGCTGGCCAACCAGCTGGGCATGGTGTTCTCCCGGCTCGACTGCACACCCCGCTGGCGCGAGCGCCTGCCCCGGATCGCGGTGCCCGCCCTCGTCGTCCACGGCCGCCGCGACCCGTTCTTCCCGGTGGGCAACGGCGAGGCGATCGCGCGCGCGATCCCGGGTGCGCGGCTGCTCGTCCTTGAGGAGGCCGCCACCGCGATCCCCGACGCCGCGGCCGGCGAGGTCGCCGGGGCGATGCTCGCCCTCGGCTGACGGGGCCGCCTCCGCCGCGGGGCGCCGCGGGCGGCTCCGTCAGACGCCGAGGCCGCGCGCGCCCGGGCCGCGTTCGCCCAGGCGGTCGTCGGTGTTCGCCAGCGCGCACTTGTCGATCGACAGGCAGCCGCAGCCGATGCACTCGGTGAGGTTGTCGCGCAGCCGCTCCAGCCGGCGGATACGGGTGTTGAGGTCGTTGCGCCAGCACTCCGACAGCCGCGCCCAGTCCGCGCGGTTCGGCGTACGCCCCTCGGGGAGCACCGCGAGTGCCTCCCGGATCGCCGCCAGCGGGATGCCCACGCGCTGCGAGGCGCGGATGAACGCCACCCTGCGGAGCGTGTCCCGGGAGAAGCGGCGCTGGTTGCCGGTGGTGCGGCGGCTGTTGATCAGGCCCTGGCGCTCGTAGAAGCGCAGCGCGGACTGGGGGACTCCGCTGCGGTCGGACAGCTCGCCGATCGTCGCTTCCTTGGCCCGGGGGGACAGGTGGTGCGTCATGTCCGTCAGCGTAACTTGACCTCAACCGCGGTTGAGGTCGGACGATGGCGGGTTATCCCGTCGCCGGGCCGGCGGACCAGAACGCGGCGAGCGCGGCGGCGGTCTCGGCGGGCCGGTCGACGTTGGGGGAGTGGTCGGCGCCGGTGACGACGGTGCGGCGGGCCCGCAGCCGGCGCGCCATGCCGTCCATCTCCGCGACCGGCCACACGTAGTCGGACTCCCCGGTGAGCACGTGCACGGGCAGCGGCAGCGCGGCCAGCTCGGCGGTCCGGTCGGGCTCCTCGCACAACTGCCGGCCGGTGGCGACGAGCTGGGCGGGGCTGGTGCCGAGCCAGCGGCGGTGCAGGAAGTCGTCCACGTCGGCGGGGACGGCGGCGCCGTCGGCGGGGGGTGGGTCGAAGGCCCGCATGGCCTGCCAGACCGTCTCCATGTCGTACGTCGTCAGGGCGTCGGCGAGGAGCTTGGCGCGGGACCGCTGCTCGTCGCAGACGACGCCGGGGCCGCTGCTCATGAGGGTGAGCGAGGAGAAGGCGCCCGGCGCGCGGAGGACGGCGGCCCGGGCGATGTGGCCGCCGAGGGAGTGCCCGAGGAGGTGCGGCGGGGGGTCGTCCGGTGCGCCGAGCGCGGCGGCGAGCGCGAGGACGTCAAGCGCGAGCTCGTCCTGCGCGTACCCGGCCTCGTCGGCGGGGCCGTCCGACTCGTACTGCCCGCGGCCGTCCACGGCGACCGCGCGGAAGCCGGCGGCGGCGAGCGGTTCGAGCAGGGCGATGAAGTCCTCCTTGCTGCCGGTGTACCCGGGCAGCAGGAGCGCGGTCCCGTGTACGGGCCGCCCGGCCCGCAGCGCGGCGAATGTTCCGCGCGGGGTCTCGACCGGTACGGCCTCGGCCCCGGCCGGCAACGCGACGAACGGCGGCTTGCTCATGCCCGCACCCTAGACGAGTGAGTCCGCCCCGGCCCCGGCCGCCCGCCGCCGGGCCCGCGGACAGACCGCGGGCCCGGAGCGCACGTCTTCGCGTGCGCCCCGGGCCCGATGGGGTTCCGTTACTCCGCCGCCGCCCTGCCGGCGCCCCCGCCGCGCGTGCGGCGACGGCGGCGGCGGGGCTTGCGGGGCGCGGCGTCCGCCGCGGCCGGCT
>NZ_BAAAPF010000347.1:0-7242 GCF_039531005.1 Streptomyces synnematoformans | reverse complement strand
CCGCCGGGGACGTCACCGGCGCCCGCGCACCCCGGGCGTCACGGCACCACCACGATCTTCCGGCCCTTGCCCGCCGCGAACTGCTCCAGCGCGCGCGGGTACTGCGCCAGCGGCAGCCGGTCGCTGATGAGCAGTTCGGGGTCGAGCACGTCGGCGGCGAACAGCTCCGCGGCCCGCTCGTAACTGTGCAGCACGGCCATCGAGCCGGTGATGGTGATCTCCTGGTTGTAGATGCGGTACGGCTCGATCGTGGCCGTCGTCGCGTAGTCCGCGACGCCGAACTGCAGGAAGGTGCCGGCCTTCGCGACCCGGCCCAGGCCGTCCTGGATCGCCGCCGCGTTGCCGGTGGCGTCGATGACGACGTCCCAGCCCCGCGGCTGCCCGAACTCCTCCGGCGACGCCGCCGCGCGGCTGCAGCCCACCTTCTGCGCGGTGGCCAGCCGTTCGGGGTTGACGTCGACCACGTCCACCGCCGCGGCGCCGGTCCGCTTGGCCAGCTCCAGCATCATCAGCCCCATCGTGCCCGTGCCGTAGATCAGCACGTGCGCGGCGAGCCTGCTGTGCAGCACGTCGTAGCCGCGCACCGCGCACGACAGCGGCTCGATCAGCGCCGCGTCCTGGGTGCGTACGTGCTCGGGCAGCCGCACGCAGTTCGCGACCGGCGCCACCGCGTACTCCGCCGCCCCGCCGGCGACGGTGACGCCGATCGCGCCCCACCGGTCGCACAGGTTGCCGTGGCCCGTACGGCAGTGCCGGCACTCGTGGCAGTACAGCGACGGGTCGACGGCGACCCGGTCGCCGACCGCGACCTCGGTGACGTCGCGGCCGGTGCCGACGACCTCGCCCGCGAACTCGTGGCCCGGCACCACCGGCAGCGTGGGCGCGAACTCGCCCTGCAGGATGTGCAGATCGGTTCCGCACAGCCCGCACGCCGCGACGTCCACCACGACCTCCCGGGGGCCGGGTGCGGGGTCGGGGACGTCGGTGACGGTGACCTTGCCGGGAGCTTCGATGACGGCGGCCCTCATTTGACGGCTCCTAGGGACAGGCCCTGGACCAGCTTGTCCTGGGCGGCGAACCCGGCGGCCAGCACCGGGAGGGAGATGACGACGGAGGCGGCGCAGACCTGGGCGAGGAAGAGCCCCTGACTGGTGATGAAGCGGGTGAGGAAGACGGGGGCGGTCTCCGCCGTCACCCCCGTGAGCACCCGGGCGAACAGCATCTCGTTCCAGCTGAAGATGAAGCAGATCAGCGAGGTGGCGGCGATGCCGGGCCCGGCGATCGGGGCGATCACCCGGGCCAGCACGGTGGTGAGCCGGGCGCCGTCGATCTGGGCGGCCTCGACGATCGAGACGGGGATGTCGGCGAGGAACGACTGCAGCATCCACACCGCGATCGGCAGGTTCATCGACGTGTACAGCAGGACGAGCAGCCAGATGTTGTCGAGCAGCCCGGTGTTCTTGGCGAACAGGTAGACCGGCAGGAGCCCGGCGACGACCGGCAGCATCTTGGTGGACAGGAAGAAGAACAGCACGTCGGTCCACCGCTTGACGCGCCGGATGGACAGCGCGTACGCGGCCGGAAGCGCCAGCGCGAGCACCAGCACGGTCGAGAACAGGCTCGCCATCAGCGAGTTGAGCAGCGCGGGCCACGGGCTGGGGCCGCCGTCGGAGCCGAAGAACGTGCGGTAGCCGTCGAGCGTGAGCGACGCGGCGACCGCCGGCGGGTTGGCGGCGGCGTCCGTCTCCGCGTGCAGCGACGTCAGCACCATCCACGCCACGGGCAGGAAGAACACGATGCCGACGAGCCAGGCGAGCAGCCCGAGTCCGGCGCTGCGGCGCCGGGCCCGGCGCAGGGCGGGCGGCAGGGCGGCGCGGGCGTCGCGGGCCGGCCGCGGGGGCGCGGCCGGTGCGGTCGTGGTCATGCGCGGGACACCTCCTCCCGGAACAGGGACGACACGACGCGCAGGGCGAAGATCGCGATGACGATGGACCCGATGACGACGAGCACGCCGGCGGCCGACGCCAGCCCGTACTCGTGCGCCTGGTAGAAGGTCTGGTAGATGGAGTACGGCAGGTTGGCGGTGCCGAGCCCGCCCGAGGTGATGGTGAACACCGCGTCGAAGTTCTGGACGATGTAGACCGAGCCGAGCAGCACGCCCAGCTCCAGGTAGCGGCGAAGGTGCGGCAGCGTGAGGTAGCGGAAGATCTGGAAGCCCGAGGCGCCGTCCAGCCGAGCGGCCTCGACCAACTCCGTCGGCCGGCTCTGCAGCCCGGCCAGCAGGATCAGCATCATGAACGGCGTCCACTGCCAGATCAGCGCGGCCTCGACGGCTATCAGCGGCATGTCCGACACCCAGTCCGGCTGCGGCGGCGTGTCGTCGCCGAACAGCTCCGCGACCCAGGTGAGGGCGCCGTTGAACAGGCCGTACTCGGGGTTGTAGAGCGCGTGCTTCCACAGCAGCGCGGCCGCCACCGGCACCAGCAGGAACGGCGCGATGAGCAGCGTGCGCACCACACCCCGGCCGGGGAACGACCGGTCCAGCAGCAGCGCGATCAGCAGCCCGAGCACGACGCTGACGAGGACGACCGCGGCGGTCAGCACCGCGGTGGTGACCACCGACTCGCGCAGGCTCTCGTCGCTCGCCACCTCGCCGTAGTTGTCGAGCCCGGTGAAGCTGCGGTCGTCCGGGCGCAGGGAGTTCCAGTCGAAGAGGGAGATCACCAGCGTCGCCGCGAACGGCAGCTGGGTGACCGCGATCAGGAAGACCAGGGCCGGCAGCAGCGGCGCACGGGTGGCCCAGGCCCGGGCCCCGCGGCCCGGCCGGCGGGGGGCCGGCCGGCCCGTGTGCGGGGCGGGTCGGGGCGCGCGCACGGCGGCGGGGGCGCTCATCGGTCCCGGTACTCCTCGCCGACCTCCTCGGCCAGTTCCTGGGAGCTCTCCAGCGCGTCCTCGACGGACTGCTTGCCCGCGATGGCCGAGCTGATCTCCTGGGAGACCTTGGTGCCCAGGTCGGAGAACTCGGGGATGCCGACGAACTGGATACCGGGAGCGGGCCGCGGCTGGGTGCCCGGGTTGCGCGGGTCGGCGCCCTCGATCGCCGCACGGGTGATGTCGGCGAAGGCGTCGGCGGCCTTGAGGTAGTCCGGGTTGGAGTACGTCGACGCGCGCTTGCCGGCGGGGGCGTTGGCCCAGCCCAGCTCCTTGCCGACCAGTTTCTCGTACTCCTTGCTCGACGCCCACGAGATGAACTCCCAGGCGTTCTCGGGCCGTTCCGAGGCCTTCTGCACGCCCCAGGCCCAGGTGTACAGCCACCCGGAGCTCTCGGTCTTGTCCACCGGCGCCGGCGCGTAGCCGATCTTGCCGCGGACGGGGGAGTCCTCCGCCTCCAGCGAGCCGGTGGCGGCGGTGGCGTCGTACCACATGGCCGTCTTGCCCTGGGTGAGGTTGTTCAGGCACTCGGCGTACCCCGACTGGGCCGCGCCGGACTCCCCGTGCTCACGCACCAGGTCGACGTAGAACTCCACCGCCCTGGTGAACTCCGGCGACGTCAGCTGCGCCTCCCAGTTCTCGTCGAACCAGGTGCCGCCCATGGTGTTGACCACGGTCGTCAGCGGCGCGATGACCTCGCCCCAGCCGGGCAGGCCGCGCAGGCAGATGCCCTTCATGCCGCGCTCGGCGCCGTCGACCTCGGCGGCGAGGTCGGCGACCTGCTGCCAGGTGGGCTTGTCGGGCATCTCCAGGCCGTGCTCGGCGAAGACGTCCTTGCGGTACATGAGGAACGACGACTCGCCGTAGAACGGCTCGGCGTACAGCTTGCCGTCCTCGGCGGTCAGCGACTCGCGCATCGGCGCGAGGACGTCCTCCTGGTCGAACGCCGCGTCGTCCGCGGCGTACTCGTCGAGCGGCAGCAGCCAGTCGTTCTCGGCGTAGAAGGGGACCTCGAAGTTGCTG
The DNA here is from genome assembly GCF_039531005.1 of Streptomyces synnematoformans. Lineage (NCBI taxonomy): Bacteria > Bacillati > Actinomycetota > Actinomycetes > Kitasatosporales > Streptomycetaceae > Streptomyces > Streptomyces synnematoformans. The sequence goes on along the minus strand of NZ_BAAAPF010000347.1, from coordinate 3,288 downwards.
ATGGTGGCCACGTCGTACTGGCCCGCCTGGTTGGCGAAGTCCTGGCTGATCTTGTCGCGGACCTCGTTCTCCGGCAGCACGGTGAAGTTCACCTCGATGCCGGTCTTCTTCGTGAAGTGCTCGGCCGTCAGCTTCTGCAACTCCACCATCTGCGGGTTGTTGACCATGACGACGTTGACGGAGTCGTCGTCCCCGGAGCCGCCGCCGCCTCCCGCGCCGCTGCAGGCGGCGAGCAGGGCCGCGGCGGTGGCCACGGGCACGAGCGTGCGGATGGTGCGCTTGCTGCGGGACGGAGTGAGCATCGCATGCTCCCAAGGAGGTCGGGGGTCGGGATCAGGGCGTACGGAGCCGGGCCCCCCGGGCTGCTTCTCGTCCGGGGCGGCGTGACCTGCGCGGGATGGGGTGTGGGGTGACGGGCTGAGGGGGACGGGCCGGGCGCGTCAGGTCCGGATGACCTGCGGGCCCAGCAGCGAGTAGCGATGGGCTTCGGCGGCCGGCAGCCCGGTGTCGGTGACGATCACGTCGAACTCCGAGACCTCCGCGAAGCGGCAGAAGCTCACCGCCCCGAACTTGGTGTGGATCCCGGCGAAGACCTTCCGCCGCGCGACGCGCATCGCCTGCGCCTTCACCTCGCTGACCGCCGGGTCCGGCGTGGTCAGCCCGTACGCGCGGGAGATGCCGTTCGCGCCGACGTAGGCCAGGTCGATGACGAAGCCGGCGAGCATCCGCGTCGTCCAGTGGTCCACGGTGGCCAGCGTGCTGCCGCGCACCCGGCCGCCGAGCAGTAACACCGTGACCCGGTCGTCCCCGGCCAGGGTGCTCGCGGTGGCGAGCGAGGCCGTGACGACGGTCAGCGGCCGCGGACGCGGCAGCGCCTCGGCGATGAGCTGGGGGTTGAAGCCCTCGTCGATGAAGACCGTCTCCGCGTCGCCGAGAAGCTCCGCCGCCGCGGCGGCGATGCGGGACTTCTCCGGCACGTGCATGGTCGTGCGGTACGCGAGCGTGGTCTCGAAGCCCGCGCTCTCCACCGGGTAGGCCCCGCCGTGCGTGCGCCGGACCAGCCCGTGGTCCTCCAGGAGCGTCAGGTCGCGCCGCACGGTCTCGCGCGACACGCCCAGGTCGGCGGCCAGCTTGGCGACGTCCACCTTGCCGGCGCGCCGGGCGGTCTCCAGGATGACCCGCCTGCGTTCTTCTCCGTCCACGACGGCCACCTGCCTTCCCGTCTGGCTGTGGGGTGCTGTCGGAGGGCGAGGCCCTGCCCGTTCGGGCTTGTCGAAGGCATTTCTACCGGCGGCCCAGACCACCGGCCAGCCCTGATGCAGAGCGCGTCATGACCGAACATGCCCGTTCACCCGCCGTATCGGCGCTGGGAGGCGGCCGTTGCCCGATCCGGCCGCGCGCCGCGCGTGCCCGTCTCCGCCCGGACGCGTGCCCGTTCAATGCCCGTTTGGACGGCGGGCGTGGCATTCGGGCCGTGTCCGCGGCGTCCGCGCCGGAACCGGACACGGCGGGCTCCGCCCGGTCCGCGGAGCGCGCCGGGCCGGGCCGGAACCCCGGCGCCGCGGGAGCCCGCGGGCCGCGCGCTCAGGTGTCGTAGCGCTGGATCCGGCGGCCGTGGCCGCGCTCGGTCAGCGCCGCCAGGCGCGGGGCGAGTTCGGCCGCGACCTCCGCCACGTCGACCGTCAGCAGCCGCCGGTCGCGCATGAGGACCCGGCCGTCCACGACGGTCGTGCGCACGTCGCCGGCGCGGGCGCTGTGCACCAGGGTGGCGGCGAGGTCGTGCACGGGCTGCGTGTGCGGCCCTGTCAGATCCACCAGGATCAGATCCGCCCGGCGGCCGGGCGCCAGCGAGCCGACCCGGTCGCCGAGGCCGACGACCCGCGCGCTCTGGGTCGTCGCGTGGTGCAGCACCTGGCGGGCGGTGGCCCAGGAGGCGTCCCGCTCCGCCGACTTCTGCACCAGCGCGGTGAGGGCCATGCTCTCCCACACGTCGAGCGTGTTGTTGGACGCGGCCCCGTCCGTGGCCAGGCCCACCGGAACGCCGGCCGCGTGCAGCGCGCGCACCGGCGTGGGGTCCCAGCCGAACTTCAGGTAGCCGCGCGGCGCGGTCGCCACCCCGGCGGCCGGCGCCCGGCCCAGCAGCGCGACGTCGTCGTCCGTCAGCCCGGTGCCGTGCGCGATCAGCACCTCGGTGTCGAGCAGTCCGCAGCGCTGGAGCACCTCGACGGGCGTGCGGCCGTGCCGGGCGAGGCTGGTCTCGGTCTGCTCCCGGTTCTCCGCGGCGTGCAGATGGACGAGCAGCCCGTGCTCCCGCGCGAGCCGGGCGGTGGCCCGCAGGTCGGCGTCCGTGACGGTGTACGGGGCGTGCGGCGCCAGGCACGTCGTGATCCGCCCGTCCGCACCGCCGGCGCGGCGCAGCGCGAACTCCAGCGACGCGTCGCGGCCCGCCGGGCCCTGCGAGGAGAAGTACGCCAGGCCGAGCACGGCGCGCAGCCCGGTGGCCGCGACGGCGTCGGCCACCCGGTCCATGGCGAAGTAGTGGTCGGCGAACGTGGTCACCCCGCCGCGGATCATCTCGGCGCACGCCAGCAGTGCGCCCAGTTCGACGTCGCGGTCGGTCAGGTTGCTCTCCACCGGCCAGATCCAGTCGTTGAACCACTCCTCGACCGGCACGTCCTCCGCGAAGCCGCGCAGGAAGACCATCGGCGCGTGTGTGTGGCAGTTGACCAGCCCCGGCATGGCGATCTGGCCGCGGGCGTCGATGCGCTCGGCCGCCGGCACCCGCGCCGCCTCGGCGGCGGACGTCACCGCGGCGATCGCGCCGGCCCGGACCACGATCCCGGCGTCCTCGGCGAACGCGACCTCGCCGGCGGCGTCGTGGACGAGCGCGGTGCAGCCCTCGACCACCAGGTCGGCGGGCCCGGCGGCCCGGTGGTCCGCGGCGGGCTCGGGCGGCTGCGGCATGGGTCGGCTCCTCGATCGCCCCGGGCTTCCCGCGCAGAACGCTACCGGGATGCCGCCGCGGGCGCGGCGCCTTTCGGCCCGTACACGGAACGCCGCGGGAACCGCCGCGGCCGCGGGCCTTGACGTGTCAGCGACATGAGTGGGTATATGGGAGCGCTCCCAATATCCGCGTCAACCGACTTGCGAGGAGCCGCACATGAGCGCACAGAGAACGACACCCGGCACCGCTCGCGGGCGCCGCCCGCGCGGCGGGCGGGTCCGGGCGGGACGCACGCTGCTGGCCGCCCTGCTCGGCCTGGCCGCCGCCGTCGCCTTCCTCGCCTC
>NZ_BAAAPF010000346.1:0-7271 GCF_039531005.1 Streptomyces synnematoformans | reverse complement strand
CGCGCGGCGGCCCCGCGCCCTCTCAGGCCCGGCGCAGCAGCGCGCCCGCGTCCGCCAGCAGCGCGCCGATCCGCTCCAGCGTCGCGGCGTCCCGCTCCACCGGCTCGTACGCGCGCCCGTCCGCGGTGTTCCAGCGCCGCGCCACCGCCGCCGGGTCCTCCTCCAGCAGCAGTCCCGCCGCCTGCGCCGCCGCGCCGAGGGCCACCAGCTCCTGCGCCCGCGGCACCTGCACCGCCCGCCCCGACAGCCGCCGCACCGTCTCGCGCCACGCCGCGCCCTGCGCCCCGCCGCCGATGAGCAGCAGCGGCGCGTCGGGGTCGGCGTCGGGCCCGGAGACCTCCGCCATCGCCGTCAGCAGCGCGTGCACCGCCCCGTCGTACGCCGCCTGCAGCACCTGTCCCGGGGTGGTGTCGTGGCGCAGCCCGTGGACCACGCCGGAGGCGTTCGGCAGGTCGGGGGTGCGCTCGCCGTCGAGGAAGGGCAGCACGACGGCCGAGCCGCCCGGGCGCACCTCCTCGCGGTAGCGGCCGAGCAGCGCGGCGATCCGGTCCACGGCCTGGGTGCAGTTGAGGGTGCAGGCGAGCGGCAGCCAGTCGCCGCGGGCGTCGGCGAAGCCGGCGACGATGCCGGTGGGGTCGGCGGGGCGGTGCCGGGAGACGGCGTAGACGGTGCCGGAGGTGCCGAGGCTGAGCACCGGCTGCCCGGGTTCGAGGCCCAGGCCCAGCGCGGCGGCCATGTTGTCGCCGGTGCCGGCGGCGACGAGGGCGCCGTGCGGGACGGGGAGGTCGTCGCCGCGTACGGTGCCGGCCGCCTCGCCCGGCCGCACCACGCGCGGCAGCAGGTCGGGGGAGAGGCCGATCCGCTCCAGCGTCGCGGCGTCGTACGCCTCCGTCGCGGCGTCCCACCAGCCGGTGCCCGAGGCGTCGCCGCGGTCGGTGACGGCCGTGCCGGTGAGCCGTTCTGTGAGGTAGTCGTGCGGCAGCCGCACGGCCGCCGTGGCGGCGGCGGAGTCCGGCTCCTGTTCGGTGAGCCACGCCCACTTGGTGGCGGTGAACGAGGCGGCCGGCACGCTGCCGGTGCGCTCCGCCCAGCCCTTCGGCCCGCCCAGCTCCGCGACCAGCCGGTCACGCTGCGCCGCGGAGCGCACGTCGTTCCAGAGCAGCGCGGGCCGTACCGGACGCCCGTCGGCGTCCAGCGTCACCAGCCCGTGCTGCTGCGCGCCGACGGCGACGGCCGCCGCCTCGCGGGCCGGGGCGCCGCAGGCGGCGAGGGCGGTGCCCAGCGCCTCCCACCACTGCTCCGGATCGCTCTCCCGCCGGCCGCCGGTGCTGACGGCGTGCGCGGCCTGGCCGTGCGCCACCACCTGCCCGGACTCGCTGTCGACGACCAGCGCCTTGGTGGACTGCGTCGAACTGTCGACGCCGATGACGAGGGGCCCCATGCTGTGTCCTCCGCGACTCGTGTGGGCCGGCTCTTCCCTCCGACCCGGTTGGCATCCTATTTTGTAAAGCGGCCTTACGAAATAGATCCGTCGAAGGAGCCGCCATGTCGTACACCCCTACCCCCGAGGACAGGTTCAGCTTCGGTCTGTGGACCGTCGGCTGGCAGGGGCGCGACCCCTTCGGCGATGCGACCCGCGCGCCCCTCGACCCGGTCGAGAGCGTGCAGCGGCTGTCCGAGCTGGGGGCCTACGGCGTCACCTTCCACGATGACGACCTCATCCCCTTCGGCGCCTCCGAGACCGAGCGCGAGTCGCACGTCAAGCGCTTCCGCCAGGCGCTCGACGCCACCGGGATGGCCGTCCCCGCGGCCACCACGAACCTCTTCACCCACCCCGTCTTCAAGGACGGCGCCTTCACCGCCAACGACCGCGACGTCCGCCGCTACGCGCTGCGCAAGACGATCCGCAACATCGACCTGGCGGTGGAGCTGGGCGCGAAGACCTACGTCGCCTGGGGCGGCCGCGAGGGCGCCGAGTCCGGCGCCGCCAAGGACGTGCGCGTCGCGCTCGACCGGATGAAGGAGGCCTTCGACCTGCTCGGCGAGTACGTCACCGGGCAGGGCTACGACCTGCGCTTCGCCATCGAGCCGAAGCCCAACGAGCCGCGCGGCGACATCCTGCTGCCCACCGTCGGCCACGTGCTGGCCTTCATCGAGCGGCTGGAGCGCCCCGAGCTGTACGGGGTCAACCCCGAGGTCGGGCACGAGCAGATGGCCGGGCTCAACTTCCCGCACGGCATCGCCCAGGCGCTGTGGGCGGGCAAGCTGTTCCACATCGACCTCAACGGCCAGAACGGCATCAAGTACGACCAGGACCTGCGCTTCGGCGCCGGCGACGTGCGGGCCGCGTTCTGGCTGGTGGACCTGCTGGAGACGGCCGGCTACGCGGGTCCGCTGACCTTCGACTTCAAGCCGCCGCGCACCGAGGACAAGGAGGGCGTGTGGGCGTCGGCTGCCGGGTGCATGCGCAACTACCTGATCCTCAAGGAGCGCGCCGCCGCCTTCCGCGCCGACCCCGCCGTGCAGGAGGCGCTGCGCGCCTCGCGCCTCGACCAGCTCGCCCAGCCCACGGCCGACGACTCCGGGCTCGCCGGGCTGCTCGCCGACCGCGGCGCGTACGAGGACTTCGACCCGGAGGCCGCGGCGCAGCGCGGCATGGCCTTCGAGCGCCTGGACCAGCTGGCGATGGACCACCTGCTGGGCCTCTGAGGCAACCGGCCCGCGAGGGCGCACGGCCCTCCCGTGCGCCGCCGCGGCGCTCTGACCGGCGCGGAAGTGTCGCAACCCTGTCACGACGCCGGCGGAACCGATCCTTCCGCCGCCGCCCGGGGCGAAGCTGGGGCCATGAGCTACCCGCCGCCCGAAGACACCCCGCCGCCGGACAGCACCCCGCCGGCCGGCAGCACCCAGCACTGGCCCGCGCCGCCCCCGCCGCCGCCCGTCCGGCAGCCCCGGAAGAAGCTGATCCTGGTGGTGGCCGCCGCCGTCGCGGTGCTGGCCGGCGGCGTCGGCGTGACGTACGCGGTCGTCAGCGGCGGCGACGACGAGGACCCGCCGTGCGCCTGCACGCCGCCGCCGAGCGAGAGCCCCTCCGCCGGGCCGGACGACCCCCGGCTCCCGGAGGACGTCCCGACCGAGCTGCTGCCCAGCGGCCTGGACCCCGAGGACCTGCCCAGCGGCTTCGGCCCCGAGGACATCCCCACCGAGCTGCTGCCCAGCGGCCTCGACCCCGAGGACCTGCCCAGCGGCCTCACCCCGGAGGACATCCCCACCGAGCTGCTGCCCGAAGAGGTCTCCTAGGCGGCCGCGGGCACCGCCCCCGCCCGCCCCGCCGTAGGATCGATCACCATGACGACCCGGGCGGAGACCGTACGGCGTGCCGAGCGGCACGAGTTGACGTTCCACGGGCGCCGCCGGCGCTTCCTGCTCCTCCGCCCGGAGCCCGGCGGCGGCACCGGCCCCGTGCCGCTCGTCGTCGACCTGCACCCCAGCGCCCTCGGCCCCGCCGCGCAGCTGCGCGCCAGCGGGCTCGGCGAGCTGACCGCGCAGGGGTACGCCGTGGCGGCGCCGCAGGGCGCCCTGCCGTACCAGGGCGGCTGGGCCTGGTCGCTGCCCGGGGTGCCGCTGGCGGGGGAGGAGCGGATACGGGACGAGGCCGCCGGCGTCGACGACGTGGCCTTCCTCGCCGCGCTGCTCGACACCCTCGACGGCATGCTCGCCGTCGACCCCGCCCGCCGCCACCTGTCCGGCTTCTCCGGCGGCGCCCGGCTCGCGAGCCACGCCGCCGCCCGCTTCGGCGACCGCCTCGCGTCGGTGGCCTGCGTCGGCGGCGTCCGCCGGCCCGGCGGCCGCCACGCCACCACTCCGCCGCTGCTTGCCGTCCACGGACTGCGCGACGACACCAACCCGTACCACGGCGGCGCCGGACCCCGCTGGGCCGAGCCGGTGCCGGACGGGAGCGCCCGCTGCGCCGCCGCCTCGGGCTGCGCGGCCGAGCCCGTACGGACCGAACCCGCGCCCGGCGTCACCGAGTTCTGGCACCGCGACGCCGCCGGCGACCGGCCCGTGCGCCTCGTCGCCGTCGCCGCCCTGGGCCACGCCTGGCCGGGCACGGCAGAGCCGCTGGTCGGCGGGCACCTGAGCGGTGCCGGCAGCAACACGTACGACGCCTCGGCGGCCGTGCGCCGCTTCTTCGCCGAGTACCCCCGGACGCCCGGCGGCGTGCCGGCCGCCGACGCGCCCTGAGCCGGGCCGCGCGCCGTACGCCCCTACAGCTCCCCGACCTCCGCCGCCGCCGGGTCCAGCACCCGCGCCAGGAACACCCGCGTCCGCCGGTGCTGCGGGTTGCCGATCACCTGCTCCGGCGCCCCCTGCTCCACGACGGCACCCTCGTCCATGAACACCACCCGGTCCGCCACCTCCCGCGCGAAGCTCATCTCGTGCGTGACCACGAGCATCGTCATGCCCTCGTCCGCGAGCTGGCGCATCACCGCCAGCACGTCGCCGACCAGCTCCGGGTCGAGCGCCGAGGTGGGCTCGTCGAAGAGCATCAGCTCCGGCTCCATCGACAGCGCCCGCGCGATCGCCACCCGCTGCTGCTGCCCGCCGGACAGCTGCGCCGGATAGGACGCCTCCTTGTCCGTGAGCCCCACCCGTACCAGGTTGGCCCGCGCGACCTTCTCCGCCTCCGGCCGGCTGCGGCCGAGCACCCGGCGCTGGGCGATGGTCAGGTTGTCCAGCGCCGTCAGGTGGGGGAAGAGGTTGAACGACTGGAAGACCATGCCGATCCGGCGGCGCACCCGGTCGATGTCGACGTCCGGGTCGGTGACCTCCGCGCCGGCCACGGAGATCCGCCCCGCGCTCGGCTCCTCCAGCATGTTCACGCAGCGCAGCAGCGTCGACTTGCCCGAGCCGGAGGGGCCGATGACGCAGACGACCTCGCCGCGCGCGACGGTCAGGTCGATGCCGCCGAGCACCTCCAGGTCGCCGAAGGACTTGCGCAGCCCCTCGATGCCGATGGCCGGGGCGCCCGGGTGCGTGTCCGCCTTGTCCAACCTGGTCACCTGGCCTTCGCCGCCTTCGCCTCTAGCCGCCGGACGAGGTGTCCGAGGGGGATGGTGATGATGAGGTAGCACAGCCCCGCGACGAGGATCGGGGTCAGGCTCAGGTTGTCGTTCAGCGCGTCGCGCCCGAACTTCGTCAGCTCCTTCTCGTCCGTCGCCAGTCCCAGCACGTAGACGAGCGACGAGTCCTTGGTAAGCAGGATCAGCTCGTTCGTCAGCGGCGGCAGCACGATCCGGAACGCCTGCGGGATCACGATCGAGACCATCGCCCGGGTCTGCGACATGCCCAGCGACCTGGCCGCCTCCACCTGCCCCTTGGGCACCGCCTGGATGCCGGCGCGGATGGTCTCCGCCATGTACGCGCCGCCGACCAGGCCGAGCGCAAGCATCGCGGTGACGTACAGGTTCATGTTCACCTGGAAGGCCAGCGGCACGCCGTAGCCGAGGGCGATGAACACCAGCAGCGCGGGCACGCCGCGGAAGAACTCGATGTACGTGGTCGCCAGCCACCGGTTCGGCGGCACGGACGACAGCTTCATCAGCGCCAGCAGCAGCCCGAGCGCCAGCCCGAAGGCGAAGCCGAGCGCGGTGTACGTGACCGTGTTGACGAGCGCGGTGGTGATCACCTCGGGGAACTGGTCCCGCGCGACGTCGAGGTTGAAGAACGCGTCCTTGACCTCGCCCCAGTCCGCGAGCAGGCCCACGGCGGCGGCCGCCGCGGCCAGCGCCCCGTACTGCGCGCCGCGCGCCAGCTTCGCCCGCTGGCGCCGGGTCAGGGACCTGCCGCCGCGCGCCGGGCCGGGTCCCCTGCCGGACTCCTTGCCGGGCTCCTTCACCGGGGTGCCTCGCCGAACCACTTCTTGTAGATCCTGTCGTAGGTGCCGTCGTCCTTCGCCTTCGCGAGGACGTCGTTGATCACCTTGAGCAGCTCCTTGTCGTCCTTGCCGACGCCGATGCCGTACTGCTCGCCGGTGTCGAACTCGGTGGAGACCTCGAACTCCGGGCGTTCCTTGACCCAGTCGTAGAGCACGCCGTTGTCGTTGATCGCCGCCGTGATCTGCCCGCCCTCCAGCGCCTGCAGCTGCAGCCCGAGGTCCTCGTAGTCCTTGACCTCGACGCCGTCCGCGTTGTCCTCCGCGTACATCTGGCCCGTGGTGTCCATCTGCACGCCGAGGCGCTCGCCCTTCAGCGACTCCAGCGAGTCGAAGCCGGAGCCCTTCTTCGTCGCCAGCGCCTGCGTGGCCTCGAAGTACGGGTCGGAGAAGGCGAACTTCTGCTGCCGCTCCTCGGTGATGGTCATGCCGGCCGCCGACAGGTCGCACTTGTTGGAGGCGAACACCGCCCCGGACTCGATGCCTTCGAAGGGCGTGTCGATGACCTCCTGCTCGACGTCCAGCTCCTCGGCGACGAGATCCATCAGCTCGATGTCGAAGCCGACGATGTCACCGCTCTTCTTGTCCTCGAACTCGAAGGGCTTGTACGGCAGTCCGGTGCAGTTGAGCAGCTTGCCGTCCTCGACGAGCGGCACGTCGCCGCTCTGCCCGGACTTCTCGGTGCTGCTGCACCCGGCGAGGAGCGCGGCTGCCGCGCCCAGGGCTATGAGTGGCAGCGGGGGGCGGTACGACACGGTGCCTCCTCGGCAGGTCGGCGCTGGGGGTGCGCTGCGGGAATGCGTGAATCCTGCCATCGGTCTACGCGCGTGTCTCCGCCCCGGTCATTGCGAGCAGGTAACGGAGCCGCTCACATGATCCATAACGTTCCCTATGGGAGGGGTTGTTCGGGTGGCGGGCCGGTGTAACGGCCGCTCGGACGCATGCGCAGGGGGCGCTCGGCGTACTCCTCCAGCGCGTGCGCGACCCAGCCGGCCGTGCGCGCCACCGCGAACACCGTCTCGCCGGCCTCCGCCGGCATGTCCGCCGACACCGTCAGCACGGCGAGCGCCAGGTCGACGTTCGGCCGCACGGACACGTGCCGCGCGGTGATCTCGGCGATCCGGCGGGCCGCGGCCAGCGCCGCCCCGGCCGGCGGGATCGCGTCCAGCAGCGTGAACAGCGCCTCGGCGCGCGGGTCCGCGCCGGGGTACAGCCGGTGGCCAAGACCCGGCACCCGGCGCCCCGCGCGCAGGTGGTCGGAGACCACGGCGGCGGCGCTGCCGCGCGCCAGCGCCTCGGCGAGCAGGCGGTGCGCGAGGCCGCTGGCGGCGCCGTG
>NZ_BAAAPF010000345.1:0-7294 GCF_039531005.1 Streptomyces synnematoformans | reverse complement strand
GGTCGGGCCCGGCCGTGGCGCGGCGGCCGGGCCCGGTCGCACGGTCGGTGGCGAACCGCACGGCCCCTCCCCCGTCTACGGGAGTCCGCGATCCAGCGCGTTGAACAGGGTGCCGTTCGCCAGGTCCCCGGACATCTCCCAGACCATCCCGCCGAGCAGGCCCTTCTCCCTGATGTACGCCGTCTTCCGGTCGATGGCCCAGGTGTCGTCGAACGACCACCACTGGCCGTTCGGCCCGGTGTACCCGTACGTGGCCACGGACTGGGTGTCGTGGTGCACGGTCATGCCCGGCACCATGGCGGTGAGGTTGTCGTAGCCGCGGGTGCCGGCCTCCTCCTGGAACTGGCCCGGCGCGGCCCCGTTGGCGCTCTGCCACTCGCCGTTCGCGCCGCCGTCGGCGACCTGCTGCCAGCCGCGCCCGTAGAACGGGAAGCCGATGGTCAGCTTGCGCGGGCTGACGCCCGCGTCCAGGTAGTGCTGCACGGCGCCGTCGATGCTGAAGTCGTCCGGGTACGGCGACTGCGCGTCCGGGTAGAGGTTGGCCTGGTGGCCGGTGCGGTGGGGCTCCCACGAGTTGTCGCTGCCGGAGCCGTGGAAGTCGTAGCCCTGGACGTTGGCGAAGTCCATGTACTTGAAGATCTCCTTCAGGTCCCAGCCGGCGTCGATCTTCTCCGGGTCGGCGGGGGTGAAGGCGGTCAGCAGCTTGTGGTCGCCGCCCAGCGCGTCGAGCTGCCGCCGGAACTCGGCGATCAGCGCGGTGTTGTTGGCCTTGTCCTCGGGGCTCCAGTGGTTGCCCGGGTGGCCGTCGGGCGAGCCGGGCCACTCCCAGTCCAGGTCGATGCCGTCGAAGATGCCGGCCGCGACGGCGGGGCCGCCGGCGCCGTTGTACTCGGGCAGGTCGCCCTTGATGTACATGTCGATGCAGGACTTGACGAACTTCTCCCGGGCGGCGGGCGTCGCCGCGGCGTCCGAGAAGTACTTGGAGTACGTCCAGCCGCCCAGCGAGATGAGGATCTTCAGGTGCGGGTGCTTGGCCTTGAGCTTCTTCAGCTGGTTGAAGTTGCCGCGCAGCTTGCCCCAGCCGTCGTCGGCGACGCCGTCCACCGACTGGCCGGCGGGGAAGGCCCGGCCGTAGTCGGCCTCGGCGTCGCCGGCGCCGTCGCCCTGGTTGGGGTCCTGCGGGTCGGGCGAGGTGCCCTTGGTGACGCCGTTGAGGCAGGTGAGGTTCCGCGGGTCGATGTTGGCGAAGGCGTAGTTGACGACGTCCAGCCTGGCGGCCGCGCCGGAGGTGTCGAGGTCCTTGACGAAGTACTGGCGGCCGTAGATGCCCCACTGCACGAAGTAGCCGACCTTGGCGTAGCCGCCCTCGCCGACGGCCTCGTCGGTGGTGACGGTGAGGGTGTTGCCGGCGGGCGAGGGGTTGTCGGCGGCGTCGCGGGCCCTGACCGTGAAGTCGTACCGCGTCGCGGGCGTCAGCCCGGTCAGCGTGGTGGTCAGGGTGTCGGCGGGCACGCTCGTGGCGAGGGCGGTGCCGCGGTAGACGTCGTAGGCGGCGACGCGCTTGTCATCGGTGGCCGCGTCCCACCGCAGCGCCACGGTGCTGGAGGTGACGTCCGTGGTGCGCAGGTTGCCCGGTGCCGTGGGCGGCACCGTGTCGGTGGCCGGGTCCACGGTGGTCGCGGTCACGGGGGCGCTGGGCGGGCCCTCGTTGCCGCGGGAGTCCTTGGCGCGGACGGTGAACTCGTAGGAGGTGGCCGGGGTCAGGTCGCGGACGGTGGCCCGGGTGGTGGCGCTGGCCGCCACGACGGAGCCGCCGCGCAGCACCTCGTACGCGGTCACGGGGAAGTCGCCCGGCGCCGCCTCGTTCCACTCCAGCGTCACGGTGCGGGCGGTGGTGTCGGCGACGGTGACGCCGGCCGGGGCCTGCGGCGGCACAGCGGGAGCGCCGTCGCACTTCTCGCCGTTGATGAGGCAGCCGGTGGGCGCCGTCATCGGGCCGCTGCCGGTGAACGTGTAGCTGTACGGCTCGGTGTCGCGCCCGGCCGGGACGCGGGCGTTGTAGTACGCGGGCGTGACGGTGACGTGGCGGCCGTCGACCTGCGCGGTGCCGTGGGTGTGGTTGCTGACCGACACGCCGGCCGGCAGGTCGAACTCCAGCGACCAGGTGTCCACCGCGGCGGTGCCGGCGTTGGCGACCACGAACTTCCCGGTCCACGAGGAGCCGCTGCCGGAGCTGCTGAACGTCGCGGTCAGCCCGGCTTCCGCGCGGGCGGGCGGGGCGAGGGTGGTGAGCCCGGTGAGCGCCAGCGCCAGCACGGCGAGGACGGCGAGCAGGCGCCGGGGCACGGAAAACGGTCTGAGGCGTAGGGGTGCGGCTCTCTGCACGGACACGGCTCTCCTTGTGGGAAGACGACGTCCACCCGCGCCGGGTCGTCCGAGGCTCGGGTGGTCGGACGCGAATCGTGCGGTATAGACCTCTAAGACATCCCTGGGTCGCGAGCATGTCAATGCGGTGGGTGAGGGCCGCGGACCGTACCAATCCAGGCGGCGGGACGACTCCGCCGCGCTCCGGTGCAACGCAAAGGACTGGACCAATCCCCGCAAATTTTACCTTTACTTGACCCTTCGCCGCCCGCAACCCGCTGCCGCGGGTCTGGAACCTGCCGCCGGCGGCGGGGGCGTAGCCTGCGGCTCCATGGACGGACTCTCCGCGGCGGCCGGGCGCCGCGCCCGGGACCTCGGCATCGTCGTCGGCCGGCTCGCCCCCGGGCCGTACGGCGCGATCACCGACGTGCCGGGCGTACGCGTGGGGCACACCACGCTGCGCGAGCCCCCGCTCGTGCACAGCGGCGTCACGGCGATCGTGCCCGGGGACGTGCACCCGGGCGCGCCGCTGCCCGCCGGGGTGTTCGCCGGGAACGGGTACGGCAAGCTGATCGGCAGCACCCAGCTCGCCGAGTTGGGCGCGCTGGAGACGCCGGTGCTGCTCACCTCGACGCTGTCGGCGTTCCGGGCCGCCGACGCGCTCGTCGGCTGGATGCTGGAGCGGCCCGCGTGCGCGGGCGTGACGAGCCTGAACCCGGTCGTCGGCGAGTGCAACGACGGCGCGCTGTCGGACATCCGGGCCCGGCCGGTGCGGGCGGAGCACGTGCGGGCCGCGCTCGACGGGGCCGCCGGCGGGCCCGTCGCCCAGGGGTGCGTGGGCGCGGGCACGGGGGTGGCGGCGCTGGGCTTCAAGGCCGGCGTGGGCACCGCGTCCCGTACGGTTCGGGTCGCGGGCCGGAGCGCCCGCGTCGGGGTGCTCGTCCAGGCGAACTTCGGCGGCACGCTGCGCGTCCTGGGCCGCACGGTCACCCCCGCCGACGTCGGCGTCCCCGGGCCGGCGGCCGGCCCGGAGGCCGGCTCCTGCATGGTCGTCGCGGCCACCGACGCGCCGCTGGACGCCCGGCAGCTGACCCGGGTGGCGCGGCGTGCGGTCTTCGCGCTGGCCAGAACGGGCGCGTCGTACGGGCACGGGAGCGGCGACTACGCGATCGCCTTCGGCGTGCCCCCCGGGGGTACCGCCCACGCGCGCAGGGGGTACCGCCCACGCGCGCTTGCGCGCCGTGGGGGAGCGCGGTGGAAGAGGCCGCCGCCGGCCGACGCCGCGCTCGACCCTGTTTTCGAGGGGGTCATGGACGCGGTCGAGGAGGCGGTGCTCGACTCGCTGCTCGCCGCCGTCACGACGACCGGCCCGCACGCCCGCACCCGCCACGCGCTGCCGGCCGGCCGGCTGGCGGCGCTGCTCGGGCGTGGCTGACCGCGCCCCGGCGCGCGGATCCCTCAGCGCTCGCGGTCGGCGCGGGCCTCCTCCGCCGCGGGCTCGCGCGCCACCGCCGCGTCGCGGGCCGCCGCGGGGTCGTGCTTGACGTCCGCCGTCGCGGGGCGGCGCTCGCCGACCGCGGGGGCGATGAAGATCGCCGTGGCGACCAGCGCCAGGACGGCGATCATCGCCGAGCGCAGCCCGTAGTGGTCGCCCAGGAAGCCCAGGCCGGGCGGGCCGACGAGGAAGGCCGCGTACGCGATCATCGCCACCAGGCTCACCCGCGCGGTGGCGTTCGGGCCGGAGTCGCCGGCGGCGGAGATCGCGACGGGGAAGCCCAGCGAGGCGCCCAGGCCCCAGAAGAGGACGGCGGCGCCCGCCGCCACCGGATGGTCGACGAAGATCACCACGACCAGCCCGAGCGCCGCGGACACGGCGCTGGTCCGGATCACGAGGAAGCGCCCGAAGCGGTCGATGAAGTAGCCGCCGCAGAAGCGGCCGACGGTCATGGCGGCGGCGAAGCCGACGTACACCAGCGAACCCAGCGCCGCGTCCACGTCGTGGCCGTCGACCATGAGCAGCGGCAGCCAGTCGGTCGCCGCGCCCTCGGCGAGCGCCATGGCCAGGACCACCCCGCCGATCAGCAGCAGCCGGGTGTCCTTCCACAGCGGCCGCCCGCCGCCCTCGGCGTCCCCGTCCGCGTCCGTTTCTGCGTCCGCGCCTGCGTCCGCGTCCGCGGCGCCGTCCCCGTACGCCTGCCTGCCCACGCCGGCGGGGACGTGGCCGAAGGAGGCGAGGAAGAGGGCGAGCGCGACGCCGGCCATGATGAGCAGATGCCACTGCACGGGGAACCCGGCGGCCGTGGCCAGCATGCCGAGGCTCGCGCCGACCACGGTGCCGAGGCTGAAGAACCCGTGCAGTGTCGTCATCACGGACCGGCCGAGCAGCCGCTCGACCTCCGCCCCCTCCACGTTCAGCGCGACCTCGCCCGACCCGCCGCCCAGGCCGAAGACGAAGAGCCCGGCGGTGACGAGAGCCGCCGACGAGGTGAGCGCCCCCGTCCCCACCCCCGCGACGCCGAGCGCGATCAGCACCGTGCCGCCGCCGATCACCGGCCGGGTGCCCATCCGGGCCACCAGCGGCCCCGAGCTGATGATGCCGAGCGTGGAGCCGACGGACAGGCCGAAGAGGATCAGGCCCATCTCGGCCGTGGACGCCCCCAGTTCGTCGCGGACGTCCGGGGTGCGGGTCACCCACGAGGAGAGCGACAGGCCGGGGATGAGGAACATCAGGGACAGCGACAGGCGCCGGCGGCGCGAGGCGGTGACCATCGGGGGCTCTCTTTCGAAGCGGTGACTCGTCAGCGCCTGGGCGACGGCCGTGCGGGCAGAGCGAGGGAACCGCGTGGCGGCGGGCTCCTCCCGCAGTCTCGTTCCGACCCGGCCACCGGCTCAAACCAGTTTCGGTCCGCGGACTCCCGCCCGGGAGCGGCGGACGGTGCGCGGGCGGGGCGGGCCCGGCGCGTTTGCGCACCCCGGGCGCCGACGCGTGATCGACAGAGTAAGGTAAGCCTTACCTCTGCCTCAGCTGCCGGGTGCTTCCAGGAAGGTGTCAGGTCAGGATTCCGTGCGGTTATATCTGCTGGCGCGCAACCCCACCGACTCGGTCACGGACGGCTTCCTCCCCGCCGCGCGCCGCCTCGGCCTCGACGTCACCGTGCTCACCGACCAGCCCGCCGCCCACCGGCGGCGCGCCCCGGAGCCGGAGACCCTCGGCTGCGACGTACGCGACTTCCGCGCCGTGATCAGCCGCGTCTCCGCCCACCACCGGCCGGCCGCGGTCTTCACCAACAGCGACCACCTCCAGACCCAGGCGGCCCTCGCGGCCGAGTACTTCGGCCTGCCCGCCAAGAGCTGGCGGGCGGCCCTCGCGACCAAGGACAAGGCGGAGATGCGCCGCCGGCTCGCCGCCGCGGGGGCGGCGGCGGTACGGGCGGCGAAGCTGCCCGCCGGCGCGGACCCGGCGGCGGCCGCCGGCGCGGCGGGCGTGCCGTACCCGTGCGTGGTCAAGCCGCGCGAGGGCGTCGCCAGCGAGGACGTGGTGCTGGCCGCCGACGCGGCGGAGCTGGTGCGGCGCTGCGCGGAGATCCGGGCGCGCCGGCCGGGTGAGGCGCTGGTGGTCGAGGAGTTCCTCGACGGCGAGCTGTACACGCTGGAGACGCTGGGCGACGGGCGGGTGCGCCACCAGCTCGGCGGCTTCCACACCGAGCTGTCGCCGCCGCCGCACTTCATCGAGGAGCGCATGGCCTACGTGCCCGCCCACCCCGCGCCCGTGACCGCCCAGGTGCTCGCGCAGCTCGACGCGCTGGGCGTCGGGTTCGGCATCTGCCACACCGAGTTCGTGGTGCGCGCGGGCCGGGCGCGGATCGTGGAGGTCAACTACCGCGCCGTCGGGGACCAGTGCGACCTGCTGCTCGCCCGGCTGCTGGGCGTCCCGCTCTTCGAGCACGTCCTGCGCACGCACCTCGGCGAGCCGCTGCCCGCCGACCTGGGGGCGCGTACGGACGGGCGGGCGCGGCTGTCCTACCCGTGCGCGGCCGCCGCCGGGACGCTGACCGCCGCGCCGGGCCCGGCCGACCTGGTGGTGGACGGGGTGGAGCTGGCGTACCGCCCGCTGCGCGCGGTCGGCGAGCGGCACGAACTGCACCGGACCAACCGCGACTTCCTCGGCGTCGCCCGCGCCGTCGGCACGGACCAGGCGCGGGTGGACCGGGTGGTGGCGGAGTTCCTGGCCGCGCAGCGCTGGGAGATCACGCCGTGAGCGGGGCCGCGCCGGACGGCGACGGCGACGGCACCCGGGCCCCGGACGCCGCGGAGGCCGAGCTGACGCTGCGCGTGCTGAGCGCGCTGCTGCGCGAGGACGCGGCGGGGGTGCGCACCCGCGGCACGCCGGTCGACCGGGCGGACGGGCGGTGGCTGCGGCTCGCGGACCCCCGCGGACCGGGCGCGCTGCTGCTGCCGGTGGCGCCGTACGGCTTCCAGGGCACGTACGGCGCCCGCCTGCCGCTGCTGCTCCGGGTGGCGGACGGCCGGACCGCCGAGGTCACCGGGCTGGACGCCGTCCTGGCCGCCCTCGCCGGGCAGGCCGAGCCCGAAGACCGCGGCGGCTTCGCCGACTTCGCCGCGGAGTGCCGCCGCGCGCTGGCCGCCATGCGGCTGCACACCGCCACCTGGCCGGGCACCGCGGCGGCGCTGACCCGGCGGTACGGCCCGGACCCGGCCCGCTGGACCGGGCACGCCGGCACGCTCGCGTACGACACGCTCGCAGCCCGCCTCGACCACCCCGTCTACCCGGCCTCGCGCGGCCGCGCCGGACTCACGACCGCCGACCTGCGCGCCCACGCCCCGGAGTGCCACCCGCGGTTCGCGCTGCGCTGGCTCGCCCTGCCGCGTCCGCACCGACACGTCCGCGATCGTCCCGCGCACCGTCCGC
>NZ_BAAAPF010000344.1:0-7329 GCF_039531005.1 Streptomyces synnematoformans | reverse complement strand
GGTCCGCGTTCAGCGCCGCGACGACGGCGCCGGGCACGTCGGGCCGCACCCGCTGCTCGCCGTGCGCCAGCGCGGCGTTCAGACCCGCCCGCGGGTCGTCCGGTACGACCCGCGCCCCGGCCGCCGCCAGCCGCTCCGCCGCCTCGGCGTCGTCCGTGACGACCGTCACGGAGCCCACCGTCGGGCAGGCGAGCGCCGCGCCCACCGTGTCGAGCGCGAACGCCAGCGCCAGCCGCCCCCGGCCCGGTTCGCCCGCCGCCGGGCCCAGCCGGGACTTCGCCAGCGCCAGCGGTTTCAGCGGCACGACGACATGCCAGAGCCGCGTCCCCGGCCGGCCGGGGACTTCCGTCTGCGCTGCTGCCATGCGTTTCGCCATCGTCGTTCCGCCCCATTGTCGCCTGCCCGCGCTCCGTCCGGACCGGCGGGCCGGTCACATGGGCGTACCGTGTTCTCGACAGACGTGCGACCCGGGGCGAGACTGTTTCGGCCACGAAACGCGCACCGAGGTAAATCCGGGAAGGTGAAAAGAACCGTGTCACGGCGGAGGATCGGCTTCTGGTACCGGCTGGCCGCGGCCCTCTGCAAGCCGCCCCTGCGGGCGCTCGTCAAGCGGGACTGGCGTGGCGCGGAGCACATACCGGCCGACGGCGGATTCATCACCGCCGTCAACCACAACTCGTATCTCGACCCGTTCTTCTATGCCCACTTCCAGTACAACACCGGCCGGGTGCCGAGGTTCCTGGCGAAGGACGGACTCTTCAAGAAGGGCATCGTCGGCACCATGATGCGCGGCACCGGACAGATTCCCGTCTACCGCGAGTCGACCGACGCCTCCACGGCATTCCGGGCCGCCGTCAAAGCCGTCGAGGACGGCGAGTGCGTGGCGTTCTACCCCGAGGGGACCCTCACCCGGGACCCGCAGCTGTGGCCGATGAAGGGCAAGACCGGCGCCGCCCGCGTCGCGCTCGTCACCGGGGCGCCCGTCATCCCCGTCGCGCACTGGGGCGCCAACGAGGTGCTGCCGCCGTACGGCAGGCCCAGGCTCTTCCCCCGCAAGACCTTCCACCTGCTCGCCGGGCCGCCGGTGGACCTGTCGGAGTTCCACGGCAAGGAGCCCACCCCGGAGGTGCTCGCGGCGGCCACCGACGTCATCATGGACGCCGTCACCCGCCTGCTGGAGGAGCTGCGCGGCGAGCCGGCGCCCGCCGAGCGCTTCGACCCGAAGACGGTACGCGCCGAACAGCGCCGCCGCTCCGCGGACCGTAAGGAGAACTCGTGACGCGCTGCGCCGTCTTCGGCACCGGCTCGTGGGGTACGGCCTTCTCGGTGGTGCTGGCCGACGCCGGCTGCCGGGTCACGATGTGGGGCCGCAGGGCCGCGCTCGTCGACGCGATCAACGCCACCCGGGAGAACCCGGACTACCTGCCGGGCGTACGCCTGCCCGACGCCGTCACCGCGACCGCCGACCCCGCCGGGGCCGCCCGGGACGCCGAGTTCACCGTGCTCGCCGTGCCGGCGCAGACGCTCCGCGGCAACCTGGAGCGCTGGGCGCCGCTGCTCGCCCCGGGCACCGTGCTCGTCAGCCTGATGAAGGGCGTCGAGCTGGGCACCGCCAAGCGCATGAGCGAGGTCATCGAGGAGGTCGTCACCGAGGACGCGGCCGGGGACGCCGCCGGCGTACGCGGCCGGGTCGCCGTGCTCACCGGCCCCAACCTGGCCCGCGAGATCGCCGCCCGGCGACCCGCCGCCGCCGTGGTCGCCTGCGCCGACGAGGCGGTGGCCCGGCGGCTGCAGACCGCCTGCCACACCCCGTACTTCCGCCCGTACACCAACACCGACGTCGTCGGCTGCGAACTCGGCGGCGCCGTCAAGAACGTCATCGGCCTGGCCGTCGGCATCGCCGACGGCATGGGCCTCGGCGACAACGCCAAGGCGTCGCTCATCACCCGCGGCCTCGCCGAGACCGCCCGCCTCGGCAGCGCCCTCGGCGCCGACCCGCGCACCTTCGCGGGCCTCGCCGGCATGGGCGACCTGGTCGCCACCTGCTCCTCGCCGCTGTCCCGCAACCACACCTTCGGCACCAACCTCGGCCGCGGCATGACCCTCGCCGAGACCATCGCCGCCACCAGGCAGACCGCCGAGGGCGTCAAGTCCTGCGAGTCGGTGCTCGATCTGGCCCGCCGGCACACGGTCGACATGCCGATCACCGAGACCGTGGTGAGCATCGTGCACGACGGGAAGCCGCCGCTCGTGGCGTTGAAGGAGCTGATGTCGCGCAGCGCCAAGGCCGAGGGACACTGACGTTCCCGGGTGCAGCGGGTAATGTGCGAGCGATGAGCAGCGAGCACTCCTACGAAAGCCAGGGCCGCAAGCCGCGCGTCGCCGTCGTTTTCGGCGGGCGCAGCTCCGAGCACGGCATCTCCGTGGTCACCGCGGGCGCCGTGATGCGCGCCATCGACCGCGAGAAGTACGAGGTGCTGCCCATCGGCATCACCGCGGACGGCCGCTGGGCGCTCACCGCGGACGAACCCGAGCGGATGGCCATCGCCGACCGCCGGGTGCCGCGCGTGGAGGAGCTGGTCGACGCGGCGGCGGAGGACGGCGCCGTCGTGCTCTCCGCCGACCCGGGCAGCCGCGAGGTCGTCTACACCGAGCCGGGGCAGGTCCCCAAGGCGCTCGGCGAGGTCGACGTCGTCTTCCCGATGCTGCACGGCCCGTACGGCGAGGACGGCACGCTGCAGGGCATGCTCGACCTGGCCGGCGTGCCGTACGTGGGCTCCGGGGTGCTGGCCTCCGCGGTCGGCATGGACAAGGAGTACATGAAGCGGGTCTTCGTCTCCTACGGGCTGCCGGTCGGCCCGTACGTCGTGGTCCGGCCGCGCGAGTGGGAGCAGGGCGGCCCCGGGCGGGAGGGCGCGGCGGCGCGCAGGAAGATCGTGGACTTCGCCGCCGACCACGGCTGGCCGGTGTTCGTGAAGCCGGCCCGGGCGGGTTCGTCCATCGGCATCACGAAGGTCGACAGCCGCGGAGGGTTCAGCGCGCTGGAGGACGCGATCGCCGAGGCGCGCCGCCACGACCCGAAGATCATCGTGGAGGCGGCGGTCAGCGGCCGCGAGATCGAGTGCGGCGTGCTGGAGTTCGAGGACGGGCCGCGCGCCAGCGTCCCCGCCGAGATCCCCCCGACCACCAGCCACGACTTCTACGACTTCGAGGCGAAGTACATCGACTCCGCCGACGGCATCGTGCCGGCGCCGCTGACCGGCGAGGAGACCGCCGAGGTGCAGCGGCTCGCGGTCGCCGCGTTCGAGGCCTGCTCCTGCGAGGGGCTGGTGCGGGCGGACTTCTTCCGCACCGACGACGGCGGGTTCGTGATCAACGAGATCAACACGATGCCCGGCTTCACGCCCATCTCGATGTACCCGCGGATGTGGCAGGAGAGCGGCGTGGACTACCCGGAGCTGGTCGACCGGCTCATCCAGGCGGCGCTGCGCCGCTCGACGGGGCTGCGCTAGGGTCTGTGCCCTGGGGCCGGTGCCCTAGAGCACGGTCGGGACGGCCGCCTTGACCGCGTCGGCGAGGTCCGTCAGGGGGTTCACCTCGGGCGCGTACTCCGAGGGCACCGTGACCTCGACGAACGCCTTGCGGCCCGCGGTGACGAAGCGGCGCCCGTCGTCGGTCTCCGCTATCAGCCAGTCGACGCCGTTCACGACGGCCGTCTCGGCATAGGGGTTGTAGTGTTCACTACCCGGGGTCAGCTCCGCCGGCCTGGGCACCCCGCAGCGCAGCCGCACCGCGGGGTCGCCCCACGCGGCGGTCAGCTGCGACGCCGGCTCGGTCGCGCGGCGCTCCTGGCCGTCCACGGTGTCCGGCAGCCGCTCGGCGAGCCTGCCGCAGTAGCCCGCGGCCTTCCCCTGCGGGGTCGGCACGGCCACCTGCGGCGCGCCGCCGTCGCCCCCGGAACAGGCGAGCGGGGCGGCGAGCAGCAGCAGCGCGGCGGTCGGGCGGAGAGCGGAGCGGTATGGCCGGGTGGGGCGGAAGTACGGAACGGGGCGGTCGGCCCGCGCGGGCCGGGACGGGGTGCTCGGCGTGGTCACGCGCCGAGCATACGGGGGGTTCAGAGATGAACGACCGGGCAGGTCAGGGTGCGGGTGATGCCCGACACCTGCTGGACTCTGGCGACCACGAGACGGCCGAGTTCGTCGACGGTGTCCGCCTGGGCGCGCACGATCACGTCGTACGGCCCGGTGACGTCCTCGGCCTGGATCACTCCCGGGATCTTGCCGATGACTTCTGCTACGGCCGAGGCCTTGCCGACCTCGGTCTGGATCAGGATGTAAGCCTGTACCACGGAACCTCCAGGGGCGGCTTCGAGGATCATGTGGGGAGAGACGCAACCGTATCGCGTAGTCCGGCCGCCGGGGGAGGGCCGGGAGCGGCCGTGACGGGCGAGACCGCGGGAGCCGGGTTGACGGAAGGAGCGATCCGATGAGGGGCCACGGGCAGGGGCGGGGCACCGTGGGGGAGCTGGGCGAGTTCGGGCTCATCCGGGAGCTGACCTCCCGGCTGACCACGACGCCGGCCGTACGGGTCGGGCCCGGCGACGACGCGGCGGTGCTCAGCGCCCCCGACCGCCGGGTGGTGGCCAGCACCGACGTGCTGATCGAGGGCCGGCACTTCCGCCGGGACTGGTCGACGGCGTACGACGTGGGCCGCAAGTCCGCCGCGCAGAACCTCGCCGACATCGCCGCCATGGGCGCCGTCCCCACCGCCCTCCTCCTCGGCCTCGTCGTCCCCGCCGACCTGCTCGTCACCTGGCCCGCCGAGCTGATGGACGGGCTGCGCGACGAGTGCCAGGTGGCCGGCGCCGCCGTCGTCGGCGGCGACGTCGTACGCGGCGACGCCATCACCCTCGCGATCACCGCGCTCGGCGACATGCAGGGCCACGAGCCCGTCACCCGCGCCGGCGCCCGCCCCGGCGACGTGGTGGCGGTGACGGGCTGGCTCGGCTGGTCCGCGGCCGGCCACGCCGTCCTGGCCCGCGGCTTCCGCTCGCCCCGCGCCTTCGTCGAGGCGCACCGCCGCCCCGAACCGCCCTACCAGGCGGGCCCGGCGGCCGCGGGGCTCGGCGCGACGTCGATGACGGACGTCAGCGACGGGCTGCTGGCCGACCTCGGGCACGTCGCGGAGGCGGGGAAGGTCCGTATCGACATCCGCACCGCGGCCCTCGACGTGCCCGGGCAGATGGCGGACATCGGCAAGGCGGTGGGCGTGGACCCGCTGCAGTGGGTGCTGACGGGCGGCGAGGACCACGCGATCGTGGCGACGTTCCCGCCGCACGTGAAGCTGCCGGCGCGGTGGCGGGTCGTGGGCGAGGTGCAGGCGCCCTCGGCGGCCGCGCAGGTGACCGTCGACGGCGAGCCCTGGCGGGGCGCGGCGGGCTGGGACCACTTCGGTGGCTGACCCCGCGGCAGGAGGGCCGGGCCCGGACCAGGCGGCCGCCGGGGCCGCGCCGCCGCGGGTGCTGACCGTCGCCGGCTCCGACTCCGGCGGCGGCGCGGGCATCCAGGCCGACCTGAAGACGATGCTCGCGCTCGGCGTGCACGGCATGAGCGTCGTCACCGCCGTGACCGCGCAGAACTCCCGCGGGGTGCAGGGCAGCTGGGAGCTGCCGGCGGCGGCGGTGCGCGCGCAGTTCCGCAGCGTCGTCGACGACATCGGGGTGCAGGCCGTGAAGACCGGCATGCTGGCCGGCGCCGGGACCGTGACGGCGGTCGCGGAGCTGTTGGCCGGGACGGCCGCGCCCGTCGTGGTCGACCCCGTGGGCGTCTCCTCGCACGGCGACCGGCTGCTGGCGGCCGAGGCGCTGGACGCCGTCCGCACCCGGCTGCTCCCGGCGGCGACGGTGGTCACCCCGAACCTGGACGAGACGGCGTGGCTGACCGGGATCCGGGTGGCGGGCGAGGCGGACATGCCGCGGGCGGCGGCGGCGCTGCTGGCGTACGGGCCCCGCTGGGCGCTGGTCAAGGGCGGTCACCTGGCGGCGCGCGCGGGCGCCGACACCGCCGATGCCGTCGACCTGCTGACGGACGGCACCGAGGAGCACTGGCTGCGCGTGCCCCGGCTCCCCGTCCGCCACACCCACGGCACGGGCTGCACGCTGGCGAGCGCCGTCGCCGCGCAGCTGGCGTGGGGGCGGGCCGTGCCGGAGGCGGTGGCGGCGGCGAAGGAGTACGTCACGGGGGCGATCGCCGGCGGGTTCCCGCTGGGGGCGGGGACGGGGCCGGTGGACCACGGGTGGCGGTGGCGTACGGCCGCGGGGCCGGCGCCGGGAACGGGCTGACTCCCGGCCCGTACGCCCCGGAGGCTCGCCCGCGGCGCGGCGGAAACGCGAGAGAGCCGGCCCACCCTGCGGTGGACCGGCCCGCTGTGCGTGCCGGGGCGGCCGCGCTACGTCAGCGCGAGACCTTGCCCGCCTTGATGCACGAGGTGCAGGCGTTGAGGCGCTTCGGCGTCCCCCCGACCACGGCGCGCACCCGCTGGATGTTGGGGTTCCAGCGGCGGCGGGTGCGGCGGTGCGAGTGGGAGATGTTGTTGCCGAAGCCCGGCCCCTTGCCGCAGACGTCGCAGTTGGCAGCCACGGGTCACTCCAAGCTTCTGAATGCACGAACGGTCGGATCCGGCGGCACGTCCTCCTCCTGACGAGGAGCAGGTCGGCCGGGCCGGGAAGGAAGGCCCGGTACGGGACCGGGCAACCTGAGCAGCATACTACGGCGCTTCCCGGCGGAGGAAATCGCCGGTCCAGCGGCTACGCTGCGGCTACACCGTACCCGGCCGTGCCGTCGTCCGTTCCGAGGGGGTTACGAGAGGTGCTCGACACCGCTGCCGTGCGGGCCTGGTGCGCCCTGGCCCTGGAGGCGCTGGGCCGCGGCCGGGAGGAGATCGACGCCGTCAACGTCTTCCCGGTCGCCGACGGCGACACCGGGACCAACCTGTATCTGACGGTGGAGTCGGCGGCCCAGGCGGTGGACGCGGTCTGCGGGGCGTTCGCGGGGGAGGGCGCGGGAGACGGCGCAGGGGAACCGGCGGTGGCGGACGTGCTGCGCGCGATGGCGCACGGCGCGCTGATCGGGGCGCGCGGCAACTCGGGCACGATCCTGGCGGAGCTGCTGCGCGGGCTGACGGGCGCGGTGGTGGATGCCGGTGCCGGCGGCGACGACGACGGCGGCGGCGACGGGGACGGGGACGGCGGCGGCCGCGGCCTGGCCGCCGCGCTGCGGCGGGGCGCGGACGCCGCGCGGGCGGCGGTGGAGCACCCGGTCGAGGGGACGA
>NZ_BAAAPF010000343.1:0-7338 GCF_039531005.1 Streptomyces synnematoformans | reverse complement strand
GGCGGTACGCGGCGACGACGGACGCCGTAGCGGGGCCGACGCGCGGCGGCGGCTGGTCCGTGGCTGTCTGCCCCATGCGGGACAAACTACGTCATTCGCCCGCCGCGGCCTTCGAGCAACACCAGCGTCACCGCAGGCCCCGCCGCGCCCCGGCGCCGCGCCCCACCGCGCCCCACCGCGCCCCGCCTCGCCGTATGACCCGTATCGCCGTCCTCCCCTACCGGTTCGTCCGCAGCAGCGTGCGCATCGTCCGCATCGCCACCGACAGGTTCGCCAGGTCGAACGACTCCGAACTCTGGATCTCCTCCAGCGTGGTGCGCGCCCGGCCCAGGATCGCCGCGTTCTTGCCCTCCCACGTCTTGAAGCGCAGCTCCGGCGTCACGGTGTCGTCGCCCGCGTCCGGCTCCGCCGACAGCACGTCCGCGGTGAGCAGGGCGTGCGCCGCGTACAGGTCCTCGCGGATGGCCGCGCGGGCCATGGACTGCCACCGGTCGGCGCGCGGCAGTTCCACGATGCGGCCCATCAGCTTGCTGATGTGCAGCCGGTCGCCCAGGTCGTAGTACACCTCCGCGACGTCCAGCGGCCCGTGTCCGGTGCGGTCGGCGACGGCGACGATGTCCATCGTCGGGAACGCCGCCGAGAACGTGGCGACCCGCTGCGCCAGCTCGGCCGGGACGCCGCTGTCGGTCAGCTCGTTCTGGTTCCGCTCGTACCACTCCAGGTCCGCGCCGCGCAGCAGCTTCGGCAGCGCCGCCCAGACGCGCGCGACCCGCTCGCTGAAGAAGTCGATGGTCTCGCCCAGCTGCAGCGGCTGCGGACGGTTGTTGAGCAGCCAGCGGGTGGCGCGCTCGACCAGCCGGCGCGAGTGCAGCCGGATGCGGGTCTGGACGTCGGCGGCGATGACGTTGTCGAGGGTCTCGACCTCGTCCCAGAAGTCGCCGAGGTGGAAGATCGCGCGGGCCGCGGTGTGCGCCCGGACGATCTCCTCGGTCGACGCGCCGGTCTCCTCCTTCAGCCGGTGCACGAACGACGTGCCGCCGGTGTTGACGGTGTCGTTGACGAGCACCGTGGTGACGATCTCGCGGCGCAGCGCGTGCGTGCGGATCTGGTCGGGGAAGCGCTCGCGCAGCGGCCGCGGGAAGTACGCGAAGAGCAGCCGCTCCAGGTACGGGTCGTCGGGCAGCCCGGTGGCGACCAG
Source organism: Streptomyces synnematoformans (assembly GCF_039531005.1). NCBI lineage: Bacteria > Bacillati > Actinomycetota > Actinomycetes > Kitasatosporales > Streptomycetaceae > Streptomyces > Streptomyces synnematoformans. Next base: position 6,140 of record NZ_BAAAPF010000343.1, on the reverse strand, counting down.
TTCCTCCGCCGTGGTGATCTTCGTGTAGCCCAGCAGCACCGCCAGCTCGGGCTGGGTGAGGCCGAGGCCCGCGCCGAGGCGTTCGCGCATCTGCTTCTCGGTGGGCAGGAACTCCAGATCCCGGTCGAGCGCGCCCTCCTTGCTCAGCTTGCGCATGTACCGGTGGTGGGCCTGGAGCAGGCTGGGGGCCTGCGTGACGGCGTTGGCCAGGGCGGTGTTCTGCGCGTAGTTGTTGCGGAGGACCAGCGCGGCGACCTCGTCGGTCATCTCCTCCAGCAGCCGGTTGCGCTGCTTGACGGTCATGTCGCCGTCGTCGATGAGCCGGTTGAGCAGGATCTTGATGTTCACTTCGTGGTCGGACGTGTCCACACCCGCGCTGTTGTCGATCGCGTCGGTGTTGATCCTGCCGCCCTGCCCCCCGGGGCCCCCGAGGCGCGCGAACTCGATCCGCCCCAGCTGCGTCGCCCCGAGGTTGCCGCCCTCGCCGACGACCCGCGCCCGCACGTCGACGCCGTCGACCCGGATCGCGTCGTTGGCCCGGTCGCCGGCGTCGGCCTGCGCCTCCGCCGAGGACTTCACGTACGTACCGATGCCGCCGTTCCACAGCAGGTCGACCGGCGCCTGGAGGATCGCCTTCATCAGCTCGGCGGGGGTCATCTTCGCGGCGCCGTCGGCGATGCCGAGCGCCCGGCGCATCTTCGCGTTCACCGGGATCGCCTTGGCCTTGCGGGAGAACACCCCGCCGCCGTCGGAGAGCTTGGCGGTGTCGTAGTCCTCCCAGGAGGAGCGCGGCAGCTCGAACAGCCGGCGGCGCTCGGCGTAGGAGACGGCCGGGTCCGGGTCGGGGTCGACGATGATGTGCCGGTGGTCGAAGGCGGCGACCAGCCGGGTGTGCTCGCTGAGCAGCATGCCGTTGCCGAAGACGTCGCCGGACATGTCGCCGATGCCGACGGCGGTGAAGTCCTCCGTCTGGCAGTCCACGCCCAGCTCGCGGAAGTGCCGCTTGACCGACTCCCAGGCGCCGCGGGCGGTGATGCCCATGCCCTTGTGGTCGTAACCGGCGGAGCCGCCGGAGGCGAAGGCGTCGCCGAGCCAGAAGCCGTACGAGACGGCGACCTCGTTGGCGATGTCGGAGAAGGTCGCGGTGCCCTTGTCGGCGGCGACGACGAGGTACGTGTCGTCCTCGTCGTGCCGTACGACGTTCTCGGGGTGCACGACCTCGCCGCCGACGAGGTTGTCGGTGATGTCGAGCATGCCGTAGATGAACGTCTTGTAGCAGGCGATGCCCTCGGCCAGCCAGGCGTCGCGGTCCGCCGACGGGTCCGGCAGCCGCTTGCCGACGAAGCCGCCCTTGGCGCCGACCGGGACGATGACGGTGTTCTTCACCTCCTGCGCCTTGACCAGGCCCAGGATCTCGGTGCGGAAGTCCTCGCGCCGGTCGGACCAGCGCAGCCCGCCGCGCGCGACCTTGCCGAAGCGCAGGTGGACGCCCTCGACGCGCGGCGAGTACACCCAGATCTCGTATGCCGGGCGCGGCTCGGGCAGTCCGGGGATGGCCTGCGGGTCGAGCTTCAGCGACAGGTACGAGTGCCAGCGGCCGTGCTTGTCGTTCTGGAAGTAGTTCGTGCGCAGCGTGGCCCGGATGACGGTGAGGAACGAGCGCAGGATGCGGTCCTCGTCGAGGGAGGCCACCTGGTCCAGCGCGCCGTTGACCTCCTCCAGGATGCCGTCGGTCAGCTCCCGCCCGGCGTGCTGCCGCTCCGGCGCCATGCGCGCCTCGAAGAGGCTCACCAGCAGCCGGGTGGTGTGCACGTTGGTGCGGAGGGTGTCCTCCATGTACGCCTGGCTGAACTTCGAGCCGGCCTGGCGCAGGTAGCGGGCGTACGCGCGCAGCACCATCGCCTGCCGCCACGTCAGCCCGGCGACGGGCACGAGGGCGTTGAGCCCGTCGTCCTCCGCCTCGCCGTTCCACACCGCGGCGAACGTCTCCTGGAAGCGCTCGCGCGCGTCCTCGCCGACCTCCAGGCCGCCGCCGTTCTGCGACGGCGGGAACTGCAGCCCGAAGTCCGACACCCAGGCGTCGGAGCCGTCGGCGCAGCGCAGCACGTACGGCCGCTCCTCGGCGACCTCGACGCCGAGGTTGTGCAGCACGGGCAGCACCCGGGTGAGCGAGAACGGCGCGCCCGCCCCGTACACCTTCAGCCGGCGCTCGTTGGGCGCGGCGCCCACCGGCTCGTACAGGCTGAGCGCGAACGTCTCGGTGCCGCCCCGGGAGCTGAGCTTCTCGAAGTGCTGCAGGTCGGAGACGGCGGTGCGGGGGGCGAAGTTCTCCTTGTAGCCCTCGGGGAAGGCGCCGGCGTAGCGGTGGGTCAGCTCGGCGGCGCGCTCCTCGCCGAACTCGGCGACGAGCGCCTCGTTGAAGCCGTCGTTCCAGGAGCGGGAGGCGTCGGCGAGGCGGGTCTCGATGCGGTGGACGTCGGACTCGGTCAGCTCGCGCAGCTCGGTGCCGGGCTGGACGCGGACGACGAAGTGCAGCCGGGACAGGACGGACTCGGTGTTCCAGGCGGTGAAGTCGACGGAGGTGCCGCCCAGCTCCTCCTTGAGGATGTCGATGAGGCGCAGCCGCACGGTGGTGGTGTAGCGGTCGCGCGGCAGGTAGACGAGGGCGGAGTAGTAGCGCCCGTACTCCTCCTGCCGCAGGAACAGCCGCAGCCTGCGGCGTTCCTGCAGATACAGCACGCTGGTGACGATGGACTTCAGTTCCCCGACGGGGATCTGGAAGAGTTCGTCGCGCGGATACGTCTCCAGGATCTGCAGCAGATCGCGGCCGTCGTGGCTGTGGGGCGTGAAGCCCGCGCGGCTGAGGACCTCGGCGACCTTGCGGCGGACGACGGGCACGCGGCGTACGGACTCGGTGTACGCGGCGGAGGAGAACAGGCCGAGGAAGCGCCGCTCGCCGACGACGTTGCCGTCGGCGTCGAACTTCTTCACGCCGACGTAGTCGAGGTAGGCCGGGCGGTGCACGGTGGCGCGGCTGTTGGCCTTGGTGAGCACCAGCATGCGGTGCTCGCGGGCCTTGGCGCGGACGTCGGCCGGCAGCCGGTGGAAGGACTCGGAGGCGGGCTGCGGCTTGCCGTCGTCCTCGGCGTGCGCGGCGTGGGCGGGGTCGGCCCGCAGGATGCCGAGGCCGGTGCCGGGGACGGCGGTCAGCTCCTCGCCGTCGCTGTTGACCGTCAGGTCGTACTCGCGGTAGCCCAGGAAGGTGAAGTGGTCCGCGGCGAGCCAGCGCAGCAGCTCCCGGGCCTCCTCGACCTCCTGCGTGGGCATGTCGTCCGGCAGCGGCTCCTCGTCGAGGTCGTCGGCGATCCGCAGCGCGGAGTCGCGCATCTTCTGCCAGTCCTCGACGGCCTCGCGGGCGTCGGACAGCACCCGCAGCAGGTCGGCGGTGATCTGCTTGAGGTCGCTGCGGTCGGACTCGCGGTCGATCTCGACGTGGATCCACGACTCGATGACGGCGTCGTGCGGCAGGTCCTCCAGACCGCGGGCGTACGGCGGCGCGGCGTTCGGGTCGCGGCCGGCGTCCAGCACCTCCAGCAGGCGGCCGGTGACGTCCCGGCGGACGACGATCTGCGGGTGGATCACCAGATGGATGCCGCGTCCCTGACGGGACAGCTCGTTGGTGACGGAGTCCACCAGGAACGGCATGTCGTCCGTTACCACCTCCACGACGCTGTGGCTGGACGTCCAGCCGTTCTCCTCGACCGTGGGGGTGTGCACGCGCACGTTGGCGGTGCCCTGCGGGCGGTTCTGGGCCAGGCGGAAGTGGGAGAGCGCCGCGCCGAAGAGGTCGACCGGGTCGCGGCCGAGCAGGTCCTCGGGCGCGGTGTGCAGGTAGTAGCGCTGGAGGTACGCGTCGAGGGTGTCGGGGGCCAATCCCCCCTCACCCGTCCCGTCCACCCGCACGGCGCGCGCGAGCAGCTCGTTCTTGGCTTCATCCAGCTTGGTCTGCATGGTCCTCAGGCTCCTGTCGCGCGCCGTTGCGTGACGGTTCTGGTGGGCCGGGAGGTCTCCCCGGCCCTGCTGACGGCGGGCACGGCGCCGCGGCCCGGATGACTCCGGGCCTCGCGCGGCGGCGTGCCGGAACGGGGAAAGGCGCCGGTCCGCTTCCGGCCATCATCCGGCGGCGGTACCGGTTTCGCCGATCAGCCGTCCCCCGGGTGGTGCCCCCGGCGCCGGCCGACGCCGGGAGGAACGCGGTGGGGGCCCCTCGGGCCCCACCCCCGTCGCCCCGGTGGGATATCGGGCTGATCACGCCCACTAACCTATCTCCTTGGCACCGGGCGGCGTCCACGTCCGAATGTGTACAAACACAGCGCCGGTTCTTTGCCGATCTGCACAGCTTCTCCAGCCTGCAGATGCGGCCTTCACCTGGACTAAAGGCTTCCGTATGGCCCGGAGCAAGGCGGTGTTCACCGGTGGCGAACGTCACCCCCGGGGCGTACGTCCGGTCCGGCCGCGGCTAGGCCGCCAGCTCGTCCGCGGCCGCGACCGCCTCCGCCAGGCTGTCCACCACCGGGACGCCCGCGGCCTCCAGGCTGGCCCGGCTGTGTGAACCGCCGGTGTAGAGCACGGCGCGTACGCCCGCGTGCCGCGCGGCCGTGGCGTCGTCCACCGCGTCCCCGATGACGACCGTGCGGGACGGGTCTATGCCCTGCAGCGCGCCGAGGTGGCGCACCATGTGCGTCGTCTTGCCGCCGTCGGACGGGCCGGTGCGGCCGTCGATCCGGACGAAGTGGTCTGCGATGCCGTGCGAGCGCACGATCGGCAGCAGTTGCTCATGCGGCGCGAGCGAGCACAGCGACTGCGTCTGCCCCGCGGACCGCCGCTGCGCCAGCAGCTCCGCCGCGCCGTCGGCGAGGGCGGCCTCCTCGGCCCGCACCCAGTAGTGCCGGTGGAACGCCTCGTCCATGACCTCCCACTCCTCGGGCGTCGGCAGCCGGCCCATCAGCCGCTCGTAGAACCGCGGCACCGGGACGCAGTACAGCTCGCGGTAGCGCTCCAGGGTGATCGGGGGCAGGCCCAGCTCGGTGAACGAGGCGTTCGTCGCCTCGATCACCGCGTGGATGTCGTGGAAGAGGGTGCCGTTCCAGTCCCAGACGAGATGTGTACGCACCCCAGAACGGTAACCGGCCGGTGTGACAACCGGGCCGGAAGGCCGCTCAGCCGACGAGGTTCCCGATCTCCTGTACGCCGTACCAGAGCAGTTCGTGGTCCTCCGCGCCGTCGACCGTGAACCGCGCGTCCTCGTCGAGGGCACCGCCGGCGTCCGCGGCGCCGAGTGCGGCCACGGCCGCCGCGACGTCGGCCGCCGCGTCGTCCGCGTCCACGTGCACCGCCGCCGCCAGCCTCAGCGGAACCGCCGCGCCGACGCGCACCTCGCCGACCGCGGCGGGGTCGAGCCCGCGGTCCGGGTCGGCCGCCGCGGCGCCGTCCGGCAGCTCCGGGACGTACACGACCCGGCGCGGCGGGGCGCCGGGGGCCGGGGTGAGCGCCAGCAGCCGCAGCGACGCCTGGGCGGCCCGGGTCAGCGCCGCGTACTCCAGCTCCTCCAGGTTGTCGGAGACGTACCACTCGCGCAGCGCCGGCGTCACGGCGTAGGCCAGCAGCGGCGCCGGGCCCAGCTCGCCGGCCTCGTGCGCCCGTGCCAGGCCGGGCAGGGTCAGGGGGACGTACACGCGCATGGGCGAACTATACGGCCGCGGTCCCCCGTCCGAGTGGGTTGCCCGCGCGCGAGCGCGACGGCGTCGTGTGCGACGGCCGCCGCAGGCGGGGCGGGGGTTCCGGCCGGGGGCCGGACCGCGGGAGTCACCCGGATAGGTGAATCTCGCGGTGCCGCTCGGGAGAGGGCGGCGGGCGTTGCGGGCCGCCGGAGGCACCGGTAGACCTGCGGGCACCGCGAACCACACGCATCACGGGGGTGACAGCGTGACGACCACAGACGCCCGGCCGGAGCACCGACCAGAGCACCGGACACCGCACGGGCCGCCGCAGGAGACACCGGACGAGCCGATCCCGGACGCCGTCCGCGAGCCGGCGCACAGCCCCGCGCGGGGGCCCGCGCACAGCCCCGCGGGGCGGAC
>NZ_BAAAPF010000342.1:0-7356 GCF_039531005.1 Streptomyces synnematoformans | reverse complement strand
CGTTCGTACCCGTACCGCCGTGTCGACCGGTACGCTCCACACCTTGCCGTCGCCGGAGGACTTGCCGGTGCCGCGGGTCGTCACGGTGCCTCCTCGGCGGCGGGCGGTGGGGCGGACACGGGGGCGGACACGGAGGGGGAGGCGGCGGCGGAGGGGGCCGCCCCGGGCGCCGCCGCCTCCGTCGTCCCGGGTGCCCCGGCCGCGGCGGGCGCACCGGTCTCGTCGGCCTTCTCCGTCTCCTCGGCCGCCCCGGCGTCTCCGCCACCCGGCGACGGCTCCGCCGCCTCCGCGGGGCTCGGCACCGGCGGGCCCGTCGCCGTCCGCGGCTCGCCCCGGACGCCGCCCACCGGCGAGAGGAAGACCGGCGGCCCGCCCGGCACCATGCCCAGCTCCCGGGCCCGCTTCTCCAGCGCGTCCAGCGCGGACCGCTCCTCCACCTCCTGGCGCAGCCGCTGCTCCTCGTCCGTCAGCCGCGTCGTCTCCCGCTTCAGGTTGCCGACCCGGAAGGAGCCCTGGTTGACGGCCGCGTTGAGCAGCAGCAGCGCGAGCAGGCCCGCGCCCAGCAGCACCACCACGAGCAGCACGAACGGCGTGCGCGCCGCCGAGCTGCCGCCCGGCAGCCGGGCGCCGCCCTCGCGCGGCGACGTGATCCTCGGCCGCCTCACGGCGCACCCGCTCCGCTCCGGCTCACACGTCCTCCCGGATCCGTTCCGCGGCCCGCAGCCGCGCGGGGGCGGCCCTGCGGTTCTCCGCGATCTCGTCCTCCGTCGGCAGCTCCGCGCCGCGGGTGAGCAGCCGCAGCCGCGGCTGGTGGTGCTCCGGCACGACCGGCAGCCCGGGCGGCGCGGTGTTCGCGGCGCCGGCCGCGAGCACCCGCTTGACGAGCCGGTCCTCCAGCGAGTGGTACGACAGCACGGCGATCCGCCCGCCGACCGCCAGCGCCGCGACGGCCGCGGGCACGGCCCGTTCGAGGACGGCCAGTTCGCCGTTGACCTCGATGCGCAGCGCCTGGAAGGTGCGCTTGGCGGGATTGCCCCCCGTGCGCTTCGCGGCCTGCGGCAGCGCCTCGCGGATCACCTCGACCAGCCGCGCGCTGCGCGCGAACGGCTCCTTCCGCCGCTCCCGCACCACGGCCTCGACGATGCGCCGCGCCTGCTTCTCCTCGCCGTACGCGCGCAGGATCCGCACCAGCTCGCCGGGCGGGTACGTGTTCAGCACCTCGGCGGCGGCGATGCCCCGGGACTGGTCCATGCGCATGTCCAGCGGCGCGTCCTGCGCGTAGGCGAAGCCGCGCTCGGCCTCGTCCAGCTGCATGGACGACACGCCCAGGTCGAACAGCACCGCCTGCACCCGCCCCACGTCCAGCTCGGCGAGCACGGCGGGCAGCTCGTCGTAGACCGCGTGCACCAGCGTCACCCGCCCGGTGTAGGGGGCGAGCCGCCGGCCGGCCAGCTCCAGGGCGGCGGGGTCGCGGTCGAGCGCGACGAGGCGGAGGCCGGGGTGGGCGGCGAGCAGGGCCTCGCTGTGGCCGCCGAGGCCCAGCGTGCAGTCGACGGCCACCGCGCCGGGCGCGGACAGCGCCGGGGCCAGCAGCCCGGCGGTGCGGCGGAGCATGACGGGGACGTGGGCAGCGGCGCGTGCGTCGTTCACGGTGCCGCCTCCTGTCCCGCCCGTCTGCCGAAGGGGAGCGGCCGCTGCCGCTCTGCGCGCGGCGCCGGCCGGGCCCGGAGCGGCCCGCCGGCCGCACGGGCGGCGGGCGAACCGCAGGAAAGGGGGCGCCACGGCTCCCACTTCGCGTCACTTTAGCCCACTGCACCCCCCGGTCGGTCAAGCACCGAAGGCGCGCCCCGCACCGGCCGCGGGCGCCGGGCGCGCACATTGCTCCCTGTGGGCTACCTCACCCGCACCGGGCGACGGCGCCGCCGCCCCGATACCGTCGTAGGCATGACGCCCGCTGAGAGCATGCCGTCCGCGCCGGACGCCCTCGCCCCGACCGTCACCGACCGCCTCGTGGCCGCCAACCGCGGCTACGCCGACGACTTCGCCGACCCCGGCATGGACGCCCGGCCCGTGCTGCGGGTGGCGGTGGTCGCCTGCATGGACGCGCGCCTCGACCTGCACGCCGCGCTCGGCCTGGAGCTGGGCGACTGCCACACGATCCGCAACGCCGGCGGCGTGGTCACCGACGACACCATCCGCTCGCTGACCATCAGCCAGCGCGCCCTGGGCACCCGCAGCGTCGTGCTCATCCACCACACCGACTGCGGGCTGCTCAACCTCACCGAGGAGTTCCGCTTCGAGCTGGAGGCGGAGGTCGGGCAGCGGCCGGCCTGGTCGGTCGAGTCGTTCCGCGATCTGGACGCGGACGTGCGGCAGTCCATCCGCCGGGTGGAGACCTCGCCGTTCCTGCTGCACACCGACGACGTGCGAGGCTTTGTATTCGACGTGCGCACGGGTCTGCTCCGCGAGGTGTCGGTGGAGCAAATCCCGGCGGGCGACTGACGAAACCGGCATTCGGCAGCAAGAATGCGGGGGTGGCGGCTCTTACGGCACCGTTCTGCGGCAACCGCGGCGACGGCGTGGGCGGGGCGTCACGGTATCGGGGAGGGCCGGTCCGCGACCGCGGCGCACGGCCCGTGCGACGGGCCGAGGAGGGCCGGTGACGACGTATGACGAGCGAGCGAGCCTCAGCGATCTGACCAGTACCGCGGACGACGTCCGGCGGTCGGTGGAGAGCGTGATCGAAGGCAAGCCCGAGGCGGTCCGGCTCTCGCTGACCGTCCTGCTCGCCGAGGGCCACCTGCTGATCGAGGACGTGCCGGGCGTCGGCAAGACCATGCTCGCCAAGGCGCTGGCGAAGTCGGTCGACTGCTCGGTGCGGCGCATCCAGTTCACGCCCGACCTGCTGCCCTCCGACATCACCGGCGTGAGCGTCTACGACCAGCAGCACCGGGACTTCGAGTTCAAGCCGGGCGCGATCTTCGCCCAGATCGTCATCGGCGACGAGATCAACCGGGCCTCCCCCAAGACGCAGTCGGCGTTGCTGGAGTCGATGGAGGAGCGGCAGGTCACCATCGACACCCAGACGTACGAGCTGCCCAGCCCGTTCATGGTCGTCGCCACCCAGAACCCCATCGAGATGGAGGGCACGTACCCGCTGCCCGAGGCCCAGCGCGACCGCTTCATGGCGCGGCTGTCCATCGGCTACCCCAGCGCGGCGGCGGAGCTGGAGATGCTGGACGTGCACGGCGGGATCTCCCCGCTGGGCGACCTGCAGCCGGTCGCGCACGCCCACGACATCGCCAAGCTGATCGACGCGGTGCGCACGGTGCACGTCGCGGACTCCGTCCGGCGTTACGCGGTCGACCTGGTCACCTCCACCCGGCAGCACCCGGAGCTGCGGCTCGGCGCCTCGCCGCGGGCCACGCTGCACCTGCTGCGGGCGGCGAAGGCCGCCGCGGCGCTGGCGGGCCGGGAGTTCACGCTGCCCGACGACGTGCAGGCGCTGGCCGTGCCCGTGCTGGCGCACCGGCTGCTGCCCACGGCGCAGGCCCAGCTCAACCGGCGTACGGCCGAGCAGATCGTCGCCGAAATCCTGCAGCAGGTGCCGGTCCCGGCCGCCGACATGCAGCGGCCCCCGCCGATGCCACCCGCCTACGGCGGCGCCCCGCACAGCCCGGACGGCCGGCGGTTCTGATGGCCGGCCAGTCCCCGCCCGCCCCCGCCGCGCCGCCCGCGGGCCCGGACGCCCAGGCGGGCGGGCTGCGCACGGCCCTGTCCGGCACCACCACGCGCGGCCGCTCGTTCCTCGCCGCCGGGCTCGCGGCCGGCGCGTGCAGCTACATACTCGGCCAGCCCGACCTGCTCCGGGTGGGCATGCTGCTGGCCGCGCTGCCGCTGGTGTGCACGGCCGTGCTGCACCGCACGCGGTACCGCGTCGGCGGCAGCCGCAGGCTGTCGCCCGCCCGGGTGCCGGCGGGCTCCGAGGCCCGGGTGCACCTGCGGCTGGAGAACGTCTCCCGGCTGCCGACCGGGCTGCTGATGCTCCAGGACCGGCTGCCGTACGTGCTGGGCCCCCGGCCCCGCTTCGTCCTGGACCGGGTGGAGCCGGGCGGCAAGCGCGAGGTGACCTACCGGGTCCGCTCCGACCTGCGCGGACGCTACCCGCTGGGCCCGCTGCAGCTGCGGCTCTCCGACCCGTTCGGCATGTGCGAGATGACCCGCTCCTTCAGCGCGTACGACACCCTGACCGTGGTGCCGCGCACCGAGGCGCTGGCCCCGGTCCGGCTGGCCGGCGAGGCCACCGGCTACGGCGACGGCCGGCACCGCACCCTCGCCCTGGCCGGCGAGGACGACGTCATCCCCCGCGGCTACCGGCACGGCGACGACCTGCGGCGGGTGCACTGGCGCTCCACCGCCAAGTACGGCGAGCTGATGGTCCGCCGCGAGGAGCAGCCGCAGCGCGCGGGCTGCACGGTGCTGCTGGACACCCGGCGCGACGCCTACACCGGCTCCGGCCCCGACTCGCCCTTCGAGTGGGCGGTCTCCGGCGCGGCCTCCGTCGCGCTGCACATGCTGGAGCGCGGCTACACGGTGCGGCTGCTGACCGACGGCGGCGAGCTGGGGACCGGCGGCGACGGGGCCCTGAACGCCCGCGGCGGCGAGTCGGCCGACGCGGCCGGGATACTGCTGGACACCCTCGCCGTCATCGACCACTCCGAGCGGGACACGGTCTCGGCCGCGTACGACGTGCTGCGCGGCGGGCACGAGGGGCTGCTCGTGGCGTTCTTCGGCGACCTGGACCGGGAGCAGGCGGCGCTCGCGGCGCGGATGCGGCAGCGTACGGCGGCCGGGGTGGCGTTCGTGACGGACAACGCGGCCTGGGCGCGCCCGGGCCGCGACAGCACCGCCTGGGCGCGCCCGGGCGCCCCCGGCGGCGCGTACGGCGCGGGCCCGGCCGGCGGCACGCCCCCGGCCGGGGGCGGGGCCGGGGCGGAGGACTCCGACCTGGTGCGGCAGCTGCGCGAGGCGGGCTGGACGGTGCTGTCCGTACCGCCCGGAACGGCGATGGGCGACCTGTGGCGGGAGGCCGGCAACCAGTCCGGCCAGCTGGCCGCGGCGGCCCGCGGAGGCGAGGGCTGAGATGAGCGGACGGGCCCGGCTCACGGTCTGCGCGGCGGCGGCCACCCTGCTGGCCGCCACGGCGCTGCTGCCGCTGACCGACAAGATGACCTGGTTCTTCAAGGCGATCTTCGTCGTCTGCGTGATCGGCGGCACCGGCATGGTCGCCCGCCGCGTCCCGCTGGCGCGCCCGCTGACGGTGCTCGTGCAGACCGCGGTCACGGTGCTGCTGCTGACGATGCTCTTCGCCGGCGAGACGGCGGCCGGCGGGGTGCTCCCCGGGCCGTCGGCGATAGAGGAGTTCCGGCAGCTGTACCGGGAGGGCGGCGACGACGTCTCCCGCTACTCCATCCCGGCCCCGGTCACCGACGGTATCGAGCTGATGCTGATCTCCGGCGTCGCCGGGGTGGCGCTGCTGGTGGACACGGTGGCCGTGACGTTCCGCAGCGCCGCTCCCGCGGGGCTGCCGCTGCTCGCGCTGTACTCCGTCGCCGCCGGGCTCAACCAGGGCGGGAGCTGGCTGACGTTCCTGCTCGCCGGCGCCGGCTACCTGCTGCTGCTGCTCGCCGAGGGGCGGGACCGGCTGGCGCAGTGGGGCCGGATGTTCGGCGGCGGCCGGTCCGTGGGGGCGCCCGGCAGGGCCGACCCGGAGGCCGCCGGGCCGCTGGCCCCGGTGCGTACGGGCCGGCGGATCGGCGCCGTGGCACTGGGGCTCGCCCTCGTCGTGCCCGCGGCGCTGCCGTCGCTGGACGGCGGGCTGCTGGACGGCAGGACCACCGGGCCCGGCCAGGGCCCCGGCGGCGGCACGGTCACCGCGATCAACCCGGTGGTGCGGCTGCAGCAGAGCCTGAACCAGCCGGAGAACCGCGAGGTGTTCCGCTACCGCACCGCGGAGGGTGCCGAGAACCAGGCGCTGTACATGCGCTTCGTCGCCCTCGACCGGTTCGACGGCACCTCCTGGCAGCCCTCGCGCCGCAGCATCGAGGACATCCCGGACCCGCTGCCCACCCCGCAGGGCTACTCCAACAGCCGGGTCGACTCCGCGCCCGTCACGCTCAACGTGCAGGCCGACGACGACTTCCGGCAGCAGTGGCTGCCCATGCCGTACCCCGCGTACCAGGTGCGCATCGGCGGCGACTGGCGCTACGAGCCGGAGGGCCGGTCCGTCGTCGGCGACGGCGGCACCACCACCGGCGGCGCCGCGTACCAGGTCACCAGCCTGGTCATGAAGCCCACCGCGCGGCAGCTGGCCAACGCGCCCGCGCCGGACCCCTCGCTGAGCGAGGAGTACACGGAGGTGCCCGACTCGCTGCCGGACGAAGTGCGGGAGCAGGCCCGGGACATCACCCGGGGCGCGGCGAACGACTACGAGCGGGCGCTCGCGTTGCAGGACTTCTTCACCACCAACTTCGTCTACGACACGGAGACCGACCTCGACTCCGACGACCCCGAGGCGATCCTGAAGTTCCTCCGGGAGCGGCAGGGCTTCTGCGTCCACTTCTCCTTCTCGATGGCGGCGATGGCGCGGACGCTCGGCATCCCCGCGCGGGTCGCGGTCGGCTTCGTGCCGGGGACGGCGCAGGGCGACGGGACGATGTCGGTGGGGCTGCAGGACGCGCACGCCTGGCCGGAGCTGTACTTCGAGGGCACCGGCTGGACGCGCTTCGAGCCGACGCCGACGCGCGGCACGCTGCCCGACTACACGATGGAGGACAACCAGGGCGGCGGCGGCAACCCCGCGGGCGAGCTGCCGGAACGCGGCAGCACGGCCACGCCGGTCCCGTCCCCGTCGGCGTCCGAGGACGAGTGCCCGGCGTCGCTGCGGCGCGTGGACGGCTGCCCGGACGACGAGGCGGCGGCCGGCGGGGTCGCGGGCCCGACCGACAGCGGACCGCCGGCCGGCGGGATCGCGGCCGGGGCGGCCGGGGTGCTGCTGCTCCTGCTCCTGCCGGCGCTGCCGGCGATGTGGCGCGTACGGGAACGGGGCAGGCGGCTGCGCCCGGGCGCGGGCCCGCTGGCGGCCTGGCGTGAAATGAACGACACCGCCTGGGACTTCGGGCTGCCGCCCGACGAGTCGCAGACGCCGCGCACGACGGCGGCGGCGCTGATCCGGTTCGGCTCCCTGGACGGCACGGCGGCGCAGTCGGCGCTGCGCGTGGCGGGCGCGGTGGAGCAGATGCTCTACGCGCCGCGGCCGCGGCAGACCGCCGGGCTGGCGGAGGACGTGCGGAAGGT
>NZ_BAAAPF010000341.1:0-7371 GCF_039531005.1 Streptomyces synnematoformans | reverse complement strand
AGCGCCGCGCGGGCGGGCGGCCCGGCCGCCGGGCCCAGGTCCTCGCCGCGCAGGATCGACAGCTCCAGCCGCTGCAGCGCGGCGGAGGGCCCGACGCCGAGGCCGTCGGCGAGGTACGCCTTGAACCTGCGGTACTCCGCCAGCGCCTCCGTCTGCCGCCCGGTGCGGTACAGCGCCTCGATCAGCTGCTCCCGGAACCGGCCGTGGTCGGGGTGCGCGCGGGTGACGCTCCACAGGTCGACCAGCGCCTGCCCGCACTCCCCCAGCTCCAGCCGCAGGTCGCACAGCCGCTCCACGACCCGCAGCCGCTCCTCCAGCAGCCGCGGCACCTCGTCGCGGTGGATCGCCTCCGACCGCACGTTGGCCAGCACCCCGGTCTGCCACAGCTCCAGCGCCCGCTGCAGCGCCCCCAGCGCCTCCTCGGCGGACAGCCCCGGCTGCTGCGTGGCCCGTACCCGCTCGCGGAACTCCACGAGGTCCAGGGAGCGTACGTCCGCCGTGATCCGGTAGCCGCCGGGCACCGCCTCGATGGGGGCGTCGACCACGTCGTGCTTGGCGAAGAGCCGCCGCAGCCGCAGCACGCACGTCTGCAGCGCGGCCCGGGCGGTCGCCGGCTGCTCGTCGCCCCAGACCATCCGCTGCAGGTACTCGACGGAGACGATGTTCCCCGCGTTGAGCAGGAGCGCGGCCAGCAGGTTGGCCGGCTTGGAGGGATGCAGCACGACGGTGTCGCCGCCGTCGGTGATGCTCAGCGGCCCGAGCAGCTGGAACCGCACCGTGCTCACCCGCGCCCCCGGGGCGCGGCGGAGCCGCCTTGTCGGGGTGCCGGCGGGGGTGGGAGCGCGATCCGGATCGTCATGCGGGCCACCTGTGTCCTGGAGGTCGGGGAGGACGGGAGGACGCGGGTGACGCTACCCACGGGAAACGGCCGCGGGCAGGCCTGACGGTGTCATGAAGCTGCATCTCCACGCGCAGCAAGCGGCCAGATCCCCCCGAAGCGGGACCCTCGCCAACCGCCCGCCAGTCGGCCGCCCCCTGCGGGACATGTCCCGGCCACCCGGCCGGTGTCCCCGACCGTGCGCGGGAGGGGTCCCGGGACCCCCGCGGTAGAACCGTTCCAGAGGATCGCCGGGCCCCCGGCCGCACGTCCGCCGGGGCGCCGCGGCAGCGGGGAGGCCGGGCCGGAAGCCGGGAAGGGGGCGGGCGTGCGGATGACGGCGCACCGGACGACGGGGGGCGCGGCCGGCGCGCGGGAGCCCCTGCTCGCCCGCGGACAGCGGATCCACGACGGCCTGGTGGTGGACCGCAGGCTGGGCGAGGGCGCGTTCGCGGAGGTGTACCGCGTGCGCCACCACGTACTCGGCTGGCAGGCGCTCAAGCTCTTCAAGGACGTGGCCTCGCTCGGCGCGACCTTCAGCAGGCTCGACGAGGCGCGCATCCTCTCCACCCTCGGCCACCCCGGCATCATCCGGGTGTTCGACGCCGGCACGGTGGACACGGCCGAGGGCGTACGCGGCTACTTCACCATGGAGTACGTGGCCGGGGGCAGCCTGGAGCGGCTGATCGAGTCGCACGCCGGCGTCGTCCCCGTCCACCGGGTCACCGCCGTGCTGCGGCAGGTCGCCGACGGCCTCACCGTCGCCCACGAGCGGCGGCCGCCGGTCGTGCACCGCGATCTGACGCTGGCCAACGTGCTCGTCACGTACGACGAGTCCGGGCCGCGCGCCAAGGTCAGCGACTTCGGGCTGGCGAAGGAGACCGACCCGGCGACCCGGGCGGCCAGCGGGCAGGGGACGGTCGCGTACATGCCGCCCGAGGTGCTCATCCGCGGCCGCGGCTACGCGTGCGCCGGCGACGTGTGGGCGCTGGGCACGATCGTGTACTACCTGCTCACCAACAGCTTCCCGTACGGCGCCGACGACCCCGTGCGGTGCTTCGCGGCGGCGCGGTTCGACCACCCGCTGCGGCCGCCGAGCGACTTCAACGACGACGTCGGCCCGGAGTTGGACCGGCTCGTCGCGGACATGCTGCGGGTCGCCCCGGGCGACCGGCCGGCGATGCGCGAGGTCGCCGAACGGGCCCCGACCGCGCCGCCGGCGGCGCCCGCCGACGAACTCGTGCGCGCCGCCCTCGCGCTCTCCCGTGTGCCCGGCCGGCTGGCGGAGGCCGCGGACCGACTCGAAGAAACCGTCAGCCGCCACCCCGGACTGCGGGAGCGACACCTGACCCGGCTCACCACCTGGCGCAGAGGAGTTGTGCAGTGAAGGAGTCCCCGGCCCGCTTCGCGGACCTGGCGGGTCTGCGGCTGTACCGCAGGAACATCTTCGCCGTCACCGGGCTGCCCGTGGACGCCCGCGGCCCCGCGGTACGGCGGCAGCGGGCGCGCCTCGACGCCCGGCTGGCGGTCGAGGAGACCTGGCAGGGCGACTCCGCCGCGCCCGCCCCGGACGGGTACCGCAAGACGGACGTCCGCCTGGCCTTCGAGGAGTTCCAGGACCCGCGGAGCCGGCTCGTGGACGAGCTGATGTGGTACTGGCGGGACGCCGACCTCGGCTGCGACTGCGCCCCCGAGACGCACCGGCGCCACGACGAGGCCGTGGAGTTGCACAGCAGGGCGATCGAGGCGGAGACCGGCGGCCTCGACCTGCCGGCGGCCGAACGCGCCCGGCTCTGGGACGACGCCGCCGGCTGCTGGGCGCGGCTGATCAGCTCCCCCGACCTGCGCGGCCACGTCGCCCACCGGCTGACGGCCCTGGCCGACCCGCGGCTCGACGACCACTCCCCGGACGACTTCCTGCCGGGCGTCCCCCGGCTGCTGCTCTCGCCCTTCGCCGAACTCGCCGACGACCGGTCCGCCCGGTCGCGGCTGGCGGAGGTCTGCGACGGCTGGGCGGCCCACCCGGCGTTCGCGGCGCCGCTGCGCGACGCGTTCGAGGAGCCCGCGGCGGAGGCGATCGAGCGGGTCGGCGAGGGGCTGCGGCTGGCCGGCGAGCGGCACCACGCGGACCGGCACTGGGACGCACTCCAGCTCCTCGGGGACCGGGTGCTGCCCGACTTCGGGGAGCTGGAGCCGCTCCGGCCGTTCGCCTCTCCGTCGCAGTACGAGGAGCTGGCGCACATGGTCGCCGTGGCGGTCAACAACGTCACGCTCGCGATCCACGCCGACCGCGCGCACTCGCGGTTCCAGCGGAAGAAGGCGGTCGAACTGCTGGAGGCCGCCTACGAGATCGCCCCGGAACGCGACGAGGACCTCCTCCTCGACAACCTCAAAGCCCTGTACGGCGGGCAGGTCGGCCCCGGCGCGGGCGGCGTGCCGCAGCCGGGCGAGGCCCGGCCGCTCAAGCCCAGCGAGTGCCTGGGGTGCGTGGTCATGCTGCTGGCGATCGCCGGCGGGGTCGTCGCGGGGCTGACGGCGGGAGCCGCCTGGGCGATCGGAATCGTCGTCGGCGGGTTCGTCCTCGGCGGCATGTTCGCGTCGTGAACACGGTGTACGTCACCCAGGGAAGGGCACTGATGACACGTCAAGCCGGCCACGCCGGGCACCGCAACGGGCGTATCCGCGCCGCGCTCGGCCAGTGGCGCCAGCCGCCCGAGTTCCGTATCCCGCCGCCGCTCCTCGATCCGGCCACGGCGGCGTGGGTCGCGGAGGTGCTCGCGGAGGTCGAGGCGGCGGAGGCGCTGGCGGCCCGGGCCGTGCCGGAGGCCGCGGCTGCGTCCGAAGCCCCCGAAGCCACCGACGAAGCCACCGGCCCCGCCGGGGACGGCGCCCTGGTGGGCGCGGCCACCGGCATCTGGCGTGCGCTGCGCAAGCTCGACCAGGACGCCGGCTCGCTGTCGGCGGCCGACCTGCGGCAGATCCGTATCCAGGTGCGCGCCAGCCGCAGGGCGCTCGCCGACGACGGGCTGGAGATCCAGGAGCACGACGGCGAGCCGTTCGACTCCGGCCTCTCCCTGGAGGCGCTCGTCTTCGAGGACGACCCGGAGCTGACCCGCGAGGTCGTGCTGGAGACCGTGCGCCCGACGGTCTACTTCCGCGGCCGGCGCATCCAGATGGGCCAGGTCATCGTCGGCCGGCCCGCACCCCAGCAGACTCCCGGCGACGAGACGACCAAGGAGACCCCGGCGTGAGCGAGATCCGCGACAGCGAGACCATCGACTACGGCATCGACCTCGGCACCACCAACAGCGCGATCGCGGTGGCCGAGGACGGCGGCGTACGCGTCGTGAAGAACAACGACGGCTGGGACACCACCCCGTCGGCGGTGTGGATCCCCAAGAAGGACGTCGTCCACGTCGGCCGGCGCGCCAAGGAGCGTACGGAGGCCGACCCGGACGACGCGCACGCCGAGTTCAAGCTGGAGATGGGAGTGGCGGGCGCCGCACGCACGTTCGCGCGCGCCGGGGTGTCGCTCACGCCCGAGCAGCTGTCCGCCGAGGTCCTGAAGTCACTGCGGCAGGACGCCGCGGCCGGACTCGGGTGCGCGCCGCCCGAGGCCGCGGTTATCACCGTGCCGGCGGCCTTCGCCCTCAACCAGAACAACGCCACGTCCGACGCCGCCGCCCTGGCCGGGCTCAGCGAGCACTGCCCGCTGGTGCAGGAGCCGACGGCCGCCGCCATCGCGTACGGGGTGCAGGACACCTCGGACTCCGCCTACTGGATGGTGTTCGACCTCGGCGGCGGCACGTTCGATGCCGCGGTGATGGCCAAGCGCGACGGCGAACTGCAGCTGATCCAGCACGCGGGTGACCCGTACCTCGGCGGGAAGCTCATCGACTGGGCGGTCGTCGACGACCTGATGGTGCCCGCCGTCCGGCGCGAGCTGGGGCTGCCGGACTTCACCCGCAGCAACCGCCGGTGGCGGAGGAGCTTCGCCAAGCTCAAGGCGGAGGCGGAGAACGCGAAGATCGCGCTGTCCCGCATGGACACGTTCGAGATGGCCTTCGACCTGGAGGGCGCCGACGGCGTCCCCGAACCCTTCGAGTACACCCTGACCCGCGGCGCGCTCGACGACCTCGCGCTCCCCTTCTACACCCGGGCCATCAAGCTCTGCCGCGACGCGCTGACCGAGAGCGGGCTGCGCCCCGACCACATCGACCGGCTGCTCCTGGCCGGCGGCTCGACGCTCAGCCCCGGGCTGCGCGAGCTGCTCGCCGACCCGGACGCGGGCCCCGGCATCGCCGTCGACCACAGCCAGGACCCCACCACGGTCGTCGCCCGCGGCGCCGCCGCGTTCGCCCGTACCGTACGGCGGCCGCGCAAGGCGGTGGCCGCGGCCCCGGGCGAGTTCGCGATCGAGCTGAACTACCCCGCGCAGACCGTCGACACCGCCGACATCCCGGTGTCCGGCAAGCTGAGCAGCGGCAGCACCGTCGACTGGACCCGGTACGCGGTCGTGCTCAGCAACCCCGACGGACGGCCGGCGTTCCGCGGGCCGCGCACCGTGCTCAGCCCGGACGGCACCTTCTACACCGAGGTCACCCTCACCACCGGCACCACGTCCCGCTTCACCGTCGAGCTGACCGACGACTCCGGCACCCGGCAGCGGCTCGCCGGCGACACCCTGGCGATCACGCACGCCAAGGTTGTCCCCGGCGAGGCGGTGCTGACCGGCACCCTCGGCATCGGCCGGGCCGACGGCACGTTCGACCCGCTGCTCCGCAAGGGCACGACCCTGCCGGCGATGGTGACGAAGATCTACCGGACCACCATCGCGCTGCACCGCTCGGAGCCGGACGCGGTGATCCGCATCCCGCTGCTGGAGGGCGAACGGGCCCGCGCCGAGCGCAACACCCGGGTGGGGCTGCTGGAGATCCGGCCGCGCGACGTCCGTATCGACCTGCCGGCGGAGAGCGAGGTCGAGGTGACGTTCGAGATCGAGGCGAGCAGCCGGGAGGCCCTGGTGACCGCCCACATCCCGCTGGTCCAGCAGCAGTTCGAGGCGACGATCAACCGCACCGAGCTGCTCGCGCCGGAGCACCCCGAGCTGGTCGACCGGCTGCAGGGCCTGGAGCAGCGCGTACACCACCTCCAGGAGCAGGCGGAGGACGCGTACGCGGAACAGGCCCGGGAGCGGCTCGACACCCTGTCGGAGCACAAGCCCCTCGTCCAGCTGCGCCGCGAGGTGGACGCCGCGGCCGTCGACACCGGCGCGGCGGTGACCAGCGACCGCCGCATCCGCGACCTGGAGGCGCAGCTCGACGACATCGAGGAGGCCATCGAGATCCCCGGCCTCGAACGCCGGCTGTGGGACCTGCTCGGCGCCTGCGAGGACATCATCCAGCAGGTCGGCGGCAGCCCTTCCGACCGGCGGGAGCTGGACAACCTGCGGACCCGCGCGAGCGCGCTCGGCACGGACGCGACGCCGGCGGACCTGCGGCGGCTGGCGAAGCGGGCCGAGCAGTTCCAGGTGGAGCTGCTGCGGCGCACCGACCAGTGGGTGTACCTGGTGTTCAACGCGCTGGTGGAGATGCGCGACCAGATGTACTCGGGGCGCCAGGCGGACGACGCGATCCTCGCCGGCCGCAGGGCGGTGGCCGCGGGCGACGCAGAGGCGCTGTCCGGGGTGAACGAACGGCTGCGCCGGCTGCTGCCGCCGGACGTCGCGGACGCGGCCGAGCGGAAGAACGGCGGGGTGAAGTGAGCACGCGCAGCAACCCCGCGGAGGCCCGCCCGAACCGGCCCGGGGCCCCGGACGCCGGGGGCGGCCAGGGCGGGACGGCCGGGCGCCCGGGCGGAGCCCCGGGCGCCGAAGGCACGGGCAGGGCCCAGGGCCCCGAGGGCACGTTGACCACGCCGGGCACAGAAGGCACGGGCACGGCGGCCCCGGGCCCCGAGGGCACGGAAACCGCCCCGGGCGCCGGGTTCCCGGGTGGGCGCGGGGCGGCGGGCGCCGCGGCGGCCGGCCCGTCCGCCGCCCTCGCCCACGAGCCCGCGGCAGGCCCCCGTCACCCGTCGGGCGACGCCCCGCCGCCCTCGCGGACGTTGCGGGAGGCCGTGCTCGTCGCGCGCGTGCGCACGGCGGCGCGCGCGGGCGACCTGGACGAGGCGCTGCGGCTGCTGCGCACGGCGGACGCCGGGGACACCGCGGACACCGGGAACGCCAGGGACACCCGGGACACCGGGGACCCCGCGGACACCGGGGACACTGGGGACACCGGGGACACTGGGGACACCGCGGACGCCGGGGCCGTCCAGGATGTCGGCGAACACCGCGACCTGCTGGACCTGTTCGCCCGCGTGCACGCCCAGCGCGGCGAGCTGGACACGGCGGCCGCGTACTGGCGCCGCGTCCAGACCCGCCACCCGGACGACCCGGCCGCGGCCGCCGGCCTGGCCCGCGTCGCCCGCCTCCGCCGCCGCGGCCCGGCGGC
>NZ_BAAAPF010000340.1:0-7392 GCF_039531005.1 Streptomyces synnematoformans | reverse complement strand
CCCGGACGCGGACCCGGCCGCCGCCGCGGCCGGCACGGGTGCCAGCGCCGCCGCCGCTCCCACGGAGCCGGCGCCGGCCAGCAGTGACCGCCGGCCGATGGACGAACCGCTCGCTGAGTGGGTCATCTTCTCTCGTCCTCCCTCGTCGTGCCGCTCGCGCCGGCGGCCCCTGACCTGTCGTCGCGCACAGCATGCGAACGCCCGCAGATTTTCGTCAACAGGTCGGAAAAATAATCCGGTCGGGCCGCACGCGCCCGCGGATCGGCGTCTCCGGGCATCACCGCAGGTCGCGACGGGAGTCATCGTGCGCCGGGCGCAACGGCGTGCTGTGCCGGGAGTCCCGCGGCCGTGCGTTTCTTTTTTCCGACCTGTTGACGAAAAACTCGGGGCGTCCCCATGCTGTCGGCCATGCACCCCTCCGCCGGCCCCCTCTCCCGCCTCCGCCGCGAGCACGAGGAGCTCGTGCTCTCGCTGCTGCGCAAGCACGGCCCCCTCAGCCGCGGCGAACTCGGGACCCGCTGCGGGCTCTCCCGCACCACGCTCTACGACATCGTCGGCGACCTCATCGCCAACGGCGCCGTCGTCGCCGCCGTGCCGCTGGCGGAGGAACGGCGCCGCGGCCGGCCCGTGGAGAAGCTGTCCCTCAACCCCGACGCCGGGCAGGCACTCGGCATCGACTTCGCACGCCGCGCCGTCCACGTCGCCGCCGTCAACGTCGCCCACGAGATCGTCGGCTCCGCCAGCGAGCAGCACGCCCCCGACCTGTCCTGGGAGGAGCGCGTACGGCTCGCGGAACGGCTCGTCGGCACCCTCACCGGCGGCGCGCTGCGCCTCGGCGCGCTGGACGCCGTCGGCGTCGGCGTCGTCGGCCCCATCGGCGCCCCCGGCGACCGCACCGCGGGCGGCCGGCGCCTCGACCACCTCTCCGAACTGCTCCGCAAGAGCTTCGGCGTGCCCGTCCTGCTGGACAACAACACCCGCCTCGCCGCACTCGCCGAGGCCACCTGGGGCGCCGCGGCCGACGACGCCGACGTGCTCTACCTACGGGTCTCGCACGGCGTCGGCGGCGGCCTGGTCGTCGGCGGCTCGCTGCACCGCGGCGCCTTCGGGCTCTCCGGCGAACTCGGCCACGTCACCGCCGTCCCGTCCGGCGCCCCCTGCGAGTGCGGCGGCACCGGCTGCCTGGAGACCGTCGCCTCCGTCGGCGCCGTACTCGACGCCTACCGCGCCGCCGGCGGCCGCGCCGACGACCTCGCCGCCTTCACCGCCGCACTCGCCGCCGGCGACCCCGCGGCCCGTGCGGTCCTCGCCGTGGCCGGCGCCCACATCGGCACCGTGCTCGCCGCCGTCTGCAACGCGATCGGCCCCGGCGTGATCGTCATCGGCGGCGAACTCGCCCGCACCGGCGAGGCCCTCACCGGCCCCGTCGAGAAGGCGCTCGCCGCCCACATCATGCCCGCCTCCCGCGACCGCGTGGTGCTGCGCCCCGCCGCCCTCGGCGCCACCGGCGGCGCGCTGGGCGCCATCGCGCTGGTCCTGCACGAATCCCCGCTGCTCTCCCACTACCCCGCAGAAGCCGATCCCGAGGACGACGCGTGACACGCGTGAGACGAACGAGGTGCGTATGGCCGTGACCACCACATCCCGGAAGACACCCCGGAAGCAGGCCGCCCAGCCGCGCACGCGCCGCACCGAGCGGCGCCGCGGGGTCCACCCCCTCGTGCTCAACTTCATCGCCCTGGTGGCCGGCGTGGCCGTCTGGGCGGTGCTGGCCGCGCTGAACGTCGAGAGCCTGCCCGGGCCGGTCGCCGTGGCGCGGCAGGCCGGCGACCTGATCGCCGACGGCACCCTCGCCGACGACCTGTTCGCCAGCCTGCGCCGCGTCTTCACCGGCTTCGCGCTCGGCACGGCGCTGGCGATCCCCGTCGGCTTCCTCATGGGCTGGTACCCCACGGCCCGCGGGCTGCTGGAGCCGTACATCCAGTTCTTCCGCACCATCCCGCCGCTGGCGCTCATCCCGCTGGCGATCGTGCTGATGGGCATCGGCGAGACGCCGAAGGTCTTCGTCATCTTCCTGGCGGCGTTCCTCTCCTGCGTCGTCGCCGCCTTCCAGGGTGTCGTCGACGTCGACCGCACGCTCATCAACGCCGCCCGGGTGCTCGGCGCCTCCGACCGCGTCATCTTCCTCAAGGTCGTCATCCCCGCGTCGACCCCGTTCATCCTCGTCGGCATGCGCATCGGCCTCGGCGCCGCCTGGGCCACCGTGGTGGCCGCGGAGCTGATCGCCGCCCAGGAGGGCCTGGGCTTCCGCATGCAGCACGCCCAGACCTACTACGACCTCGACACCATCTTCGTGGGACTCATCACCATCGGCGTGCTCGGCCTGGTCATGGACCGGCTGCTGCTGCTCGCCGAGCGGCGTCTCACCGGCTGGCAGGAGCGCAGATGACCGAGAAAATCTCCTTCCGGAACGTCGTGAAGACCTTCCCGATGAAGGGCGCCGACTTCACCGCCCTCGACGGGGTGTCCCTCGACATCGCCGACCGCGAGTTCGTCACGGTCGTCGGTCCCTCCGGCTGCGGCAAGAGCACGCTGCTCAACATGGCCGCCGGGCTGGACGAGCCCACCTCCGGCGAGGTCCTGGTCGACGGCGGCACGGTCACCGGGCCCGGCCCGGAGCGCGGGGTGATCTTCCAGCAGTACGCCCTCTTCCCCTGGCTGACCGTGCGGCAGAACGTCGAGTTCGGGCTGCGGCTCGCCGGCCTGGCGGCGGACGAGCGCCGGGAGCGGTCCGACCACGCCATCGAGCTGGTGGGCCTCACCGACTTCGCCGACGCGCTGCCCAAGACGCTGTCCGGCGGCATGAAGCAGCGCTGCGCCATCGCCCGCGCGTACGCGGTCAACCCCCGGGTGCTGCTGATGGACGAGCCGTTCGGGGCGCTCGACGCGCTGACCCGGGTGCAGCTGCAGGACCAGCTCCTCGACACCTGGAGCCGGGACAAGCGCACCGTCATGTTCATCACCCACGACGTCGACGAGGCGGTGTACCTGGCCAGCCGGGTGGTGGTGATGGCCGCCCGCCCGGGGCGCATCCACCGCGTCGTGGACGTCGCGCTGCCCTACCCCCGTACCGAGGAGATCCGGCTGTCGCCCGAGTTCGGCCGGATACGCAACGAGGTCTGGCACTCCGTCTACCACCAGGGCGCCGCCCCGGCCGCCGCCTGACCCGTACCCGTACCCGTACCCGTACCCGTAAGCCTCCGCAGACTTCAGCCCTCTCCGCACACCGAAAGGACCCTCCGCCATGCGCGCGACCCGTCGCACCCTCGCATTCTCACTCACGGTGGCTCTGTTGTCACTCCCGGTTGCCGCCTGCTCCGACGACGGCGGCGGCGGGGGAGACGGCTCCACGGTCCGCTTCGGCTACATCAACGACTACAACGGGGCCAGCCTGCTGGCCATCGCCGAGAAGCAGGGCCTGTGGGAGAAGGCCGGCCTCGACGCCGAGGTCTCCGTCTTCAACAACGGCCCCATCCAGATCCAGGCCCTCGGCGCCGGCGACCTCGACTTCGGCTACATCGGCCCCGGCGCCATGTGGCTGCCCGCCTCCGGCAAGGCCGACGTCATCGCCGTCAACACCCTCGGCTACGCCGACCGCGTCATCGCCCAGCCCGGCATCACCTCCCTCGCCGGCCTCAAGGGCAAGAAGGTCGGCGTCCCCGAGGGCACCTCCGGCGACATGGCGCTCAACCTCGCCCTCCAGGAGGAGGGGATGTCCATCGACGACGTCGAGAAGGTGCCGATGGACCCCGCGACCATCGTCTCCGCGTTCTCCTCCGGGCAGATCGACGGCGCCGGCCTGTGGTACCCGATGATCGACGAGATCAAGGCCAAGGTCCCCGACCTCGAAGAGGTCGCCAGCACCCGGGACATGGCGGACAGCTACTTCCCCACCGCCTTCGTCGCCGGCACCGACGTCGACCCCGAGCTGTCCACCAAGGTCGTCGGGGTGCTGCAGGAGGCCAACGACTGGCGCTTCGAGAACCCCGGGGAGTCCGTCGCCGAGACCGCCGCGATGCTCAAGCTCGACGAGGAGAAGGTCGAGGCCGACGCCGCCAACCAGGAGGTCCTGGCCACCAAGGACCTCGTCGCCAAGACGAAGGACGGCACCGTCGGCGACTGGCTCGACGAACTCGCCGAGTTCTTCGTCGGCACCGGCCAGCTCCAACAGGCCCCCGACCCGGCGGAGTACTACCTCGGCGATCTCTACACGAAGGCGTCCACCAAGTGAACCTGCTCTTCCTGATGACCGACCAGCACCGCGTCGACACCCTGGGCTGCTACGGCAACCCGCACGTCGCCACCCCCCACCTCGACCGGCTGGCCGCCACCGGCACCCGCTTCGAGCGGTGCTACACCCCCACCGCCATCTGCACCCCGGCCCGGGCCAGCCTGCTGACCGGCCAGGCGCCGTTCCGGCACCGGCTGCTCGCCAACTACGAGCGCAACGTCGGTTATCTGGAGGACCTGCGCCACGACGCGTTCACCTTCCCCGGCGCGCTCGCCGAGCGCGACTACCGGCTCGGGCTGGTCGGCAAGTGGCACGGCGGCACCCACCGCAACGCCGCCTCCTACGGCTTCGAAGGACCCGACCTGCCCGGCTGGCACAACCCCGTCGACCACCCCGACTACCTCGCGTACCTGGCCGAGCGGGACCTGCCGCCGTACCGGATCTCCGAGCCGATCCGCGGCACCACCCCCAACGGCAACCCCGGCAACCTGCTCGCCGCCCGGCTCCACCAGCCGGCCGAGGCCACCTTCGAGCACTACCTCGCCACCCGCGCCATCGAGCAGCTGGAGACGTACGCGGAGACCGGCCGGCCGTTCTTCCTCGCCACCCACTTCTTCGGCCCGCACCTGCCCTACCTGCTGCCCGACGAGTACCACGACATGTACGACCCCGACCTGGTGGACCTGCCCCCGTCGATCGCCGAGACCTTCGAGGGCAAGCCGGCCGTCCAGCGCAACTACAGCGCGCACTGGACCTTCGACACCATCCCCATCGAGGTCACCCGCAAGCTCATCGCCGTCTACTGGGGCTACGTCACGCTCATCGACGAGCAGATCGGCCGCATCCTCACCCGCCTCGACGAGCTGGGCCTCACCGACGGGACCGCGGTGTTCTTCACCGCCGACCACGGCGAGTTCACCGGCGCCCACCGGCTGCACGACAAGGGCCCGGCGATGTACGAGGACATCTACCGCATCCCCGGCATCGTCCGCGTCCCCGGCGCACCGCCGCAGGTCAGGGACGAGTTCGTGACGCTGACCGACTGCACCGCCACCATCCTGGAGCTGGCCGGCTGCGACACCGCGCCCGCCGTCGACAGCCGCAGCCTGCTGCCGCTGGTCCGCGGCGAGCACCCCGAGTGGCCCGCGGAGCTGCTCGCCGAGTTCCACGGCCACCACTTCCCGTACCCGCAGCGCATGATCCGCGACGACCGCTACAAGCTCGTCGTCAACCCCGAGTCGGTCAACGAGCTGTACGACCTCGCCGCCGACCCGCACGAGCTGACCAACCGCTACGCGCACCCCGAAATGCTGCCCGTACGCCGCCGGATGCTGCGCCGGCTCTACGACCTCCTGCGCGAGCGCGGCGACAACTTCTACCACTGGATGACGCCGATGTACGACGTCGGCGCCCTCGACCATGACCCGACCCTCAGCGCATTCGAACCGGAAGGAACCACCGCATGAGACGGACGTGGACACGGACCGCGCTGCTGGTGTGCGCGCTCCTCGCGGGACTGCTGCCGCTGTCGTCGGCGACGGCCGCCGCCCCGGTGCCGGAGCGGAGCGCCGGGCCGGCCGCGGAGCCGGGCGCCGCCCCCGGGACGTACACCAACCCGGTCACCGAAGGCGTCGTCGACACCTTCCCCGACCCCGTGACGATCCGCGGCAAGGACGGCTACTGGTACGCCTACGGCACCATGAACCCCGTCTTCCAGTCCGGCGGTGAGCAGGGCGAGCGGATGCTGCCCATCCTCCGCTCCGCCGACCTGGTGGACTGGGAGTACGCCGGCGAGGTCTTCACCCCGGCCACCCAGCCCGACTGGCACGAGGGCTCCCGGCTGTGGGCCCCCGACATCCGCTACAACGACGGCCGCTACACGCTCTCCTACTCCGTCCCCGGCCGCAACACCGTCGGCGCCGCCACCGCGCCCACCCCGACCGGCCCGTGGACGGACACCGGCCCGGTGCTGCCCAGCCCCAGCGGCTGCCCCACCGGCGGCATCGACCAGGCGCAGTTCACCGACCGGGACGGCAGCACGTACCTGTACTGGGGCAGCTACGACATCCTCTGCGTCGCCGAGATGAACGCCGAGCGCACCCGCATCACCGGCGAGGTGACCCGCGTCGCGCAGGGCCGGCGCATGGAGGGCGCGTTCGTCGTCCGCCGCGACGGCTTCTACTACCTCTTCTACTCCGACGCCGGCTGCTGCGACGGCGCGTACAGCGGCTACCAGGTCAAGGCCGGCCGCTCCACCAGCCCCACCGGCCCCTTCCGCGACGACGAGGGCGTCGACCTGATGGCGCCGACCAGCAAGGGCGCCGTCGTCGTCGGCGCCGGCGGCAACCGCTGGATCGGCCCCGGCCACAACGGGCTGGCCACCGACCTCGCCGGCCAGGACTGGCTGACGTACCACGGCATCCCCGCCGACAACCCCGACCTCGACCGCTTCCCGGGCCTCGACCGCCAGCTCACCCGGCGCCCCATGCTCATGGACCGGCTCGACTGGATCGACGGCTGGCCCGTCGTCCGCGCCGGCGCCGGCCCCTCCGAGGGCCCGCAGCGCGCCCCCGTCACCGACTGGGACGCCGGCGGCACCTTCGCCGGCGGCTCGCTCGACGGCTGGCGCGCCGAGGGCGCGGACACCGGCGGCTGGTCGCCGGCCGACGACGCCGACTCCGGCCCGTACGCCGGCCACCGGGGCGCTGCCGGCCCGGCGTTCCTCGTCACCGACGAGGACGCGCCGCGCGACCTGCGCGCCGAGGCCGACCTCCGGGTCGGGTCCGCCGACGGCGCGGCGGGTCTGACCGTCGGCTACCGCGACCCGCGCAACCACACCACCGTCTGGCTCGACCGGGCCCGCGGCGCGCTGGTCACCGACGTCGTCGTACGGGGCCGCAGCCGCGGCGAGACCGTGACGCCGCTGCCCGCCTCGTACGACTGGGACTCCTGGCACAACGTCACCGCGGAGGTGCGCCGCGGCCGGCTGACCGTCGAGGTCAGCGGCGACCGGCTGCGCGACGCCGTCGCCGCCCAGGAGCGGCGGCTGCCCGGGGCCGCCGCCCGCCCCGGCGGTGGCGTTGTGCCAGGAGGCCCAGGCG
>NZ_BAAAPF010000339.1:0-7411 GCF_039531005.1 Streptomyces synnematoformans | reverse complement strand
AGCGGGCCGGCCGCCGCCGGACCCGCCGCCGCCGAGCCGGCCGCCGGGGACGGCCGGGGCGACCCGACCGCCGCCGCCGACGTCCCCTACGACTGGCGCAACGTCCGCATCGACGGCGGCGGCTTCGTCCCCGGCATCGTCTTCAGCCGCACCGAGCCCGGCCTCGCCTACGCCCGCACCGACATCGGCGGCGCCTACCGCTGGCAGGAGGACGACAAGACCTGGACGCCCCTCCTCGACTCCGTCGGCTGGGACGACTGGGGCCACACCGGCGTCGTCAGCATCGCCTCCGACCCCGTCGAGCCGGACAACGTCTACGCCGCCGTCGGCACGTACACCAACGACTGGGACCCCAACAACGGCGCCGTCTACCGCTCCGGCGACCGCGGCGCCACCTGGCGCAAGGCCGACCTGCCCTTCAAGCTCGGCGGCAACATGCCAGGGCGCGGCATGGGCGAGCGCCTCGCCGTCGACCCGCACGACAACGACGTGCTCTACCTCGGCGCCCCCAGCGGCCACGGCCTGTGGCGCTCCACCGACGCCGGGGCCACCTGGGCCGAGGTGACGAACTTCCCCAACCCCGGCAACTACGTCGAGGACCCGGGCGACACCTCCGGCTACGCCTCCGACAACCAGGGCGTCGTCTGGGTGACCTTCGACGAGTCCACCGGCACCCCCGGCAGCCCCACCGGCACCGTCTACGTCGGCGTGGCCGACACCGAGAACGCGGTCTACCGCTCCACCGACGCCGGCGCCACCTGGGAGCGCCTCCCCGGCCAGCCCACCGGATACCTCGCCCACAAGGGCGTCCTCGACGCCGAGAACGGCTACCTCTACCTCGCGTACAGCGACAAGGGCGGACCGTACGACGGCGGTGCCGGCCAGGTCTGGCGCTACGCCACCGCCACCGGCGAGTGGCGCGACATCAGCCCCGCCCCCGCGGCCGACACCTACTTCGGCTACAGCGGCCTGTCCGTCGACCGCCAGCGCCCCGGCACCGTCATGGTCACCGGCTACAGCTCCTGGTGGCCCGACACCCAGATCTTCCGCTCCACCGACAGCGGCGCGAACTGGACCCGGGCCTGGGACTACACCTCGTACCCCAACCGCGACAACCGCTTCACCATGGACGTCTCCTCCGTCCCCTGGCTGTCCTGGGGCGCCAACCCGCAGCCGCCGGAGCAGACCCCCAAGCTCGGCTGGATGACGGAAACGCTGGAGATCGACCCGTTCGACTCCGACCGCATGATGTACGGCACGGGCGCCACGATCTACGGCACCGAGAACCTCACCGCCTGGGACGCCGGCGCCACGTTCACCGTCACGCCGATGGTCCGCGGCCTGGAGGAGACCGCGGTCCTGGACCTGATCTCACCGCCCTCCGGCGCCCCGCTGCTCAGCGCGCTCGGCGACGTCGGCGGCTTCCGGCACACCGACCTGACGCAGGTGCCGGAGCTGATGTACACGCAGCCCCTCTTCACCAACACGACCAGCCTCGACTACGCCGAGACGAACCCCGGCACCGTCGTACGCACCGGAAGCGCCGACTCCGGCCCGCACGTCGCGTTCTCCACCGACAACGGCGCCCACTGGTTCGCCGGCCAGGACCCGGGCGGCGTCACCGGCGGCGGCACGGTCGCCGCGGCGGCCGACGGCAGCCGGTTCGTCTGGAGCCCGGAGGGCACCGGCGTGCACACCACCGCCGGCTTCGGCAACTCCTGGACCCCCGCCGCCGGCATCCCCGCGGGCGCCACCGTGGAGGCCGACCGCGTCGACCCGCAGAAGTTCTACGGCTTCGCCGCCGGCACGTTCTACGTCAGCACCGACGGCGGCGCGACGTTCACCGCCCAGCCCTCGGCCGGCCTGCCCGCCGCGGGCAACGTGCGCTTCAAGGCCGTCCCGGGCGTCGAGGGCGACGTCTGGCTCGCCGGCGGCAGCGGCGACACGTACGGGCTGTGGCACTCCACGGACTCCGGCGCGACCTTCGACCGCGTCCCCGGCCTCGACGAGGCCGACACGATCGGCTTCGGCAAGGCCGCGCCGGGCGCGGCATACCAGGCGCTCTACACGAGCGCCAAGATCGACGGCGTCCGCGGCATCTTCCGCTCCACCGACGCCGGCGCCACCTGGGAGCGCATAAACGACGACGCCCACCAGTGGGGCTGGACCGGCGCCGCCATCACCGGGGACCCGCGGGTCTACGGCCGGGTGTACGTGTCGACCAACGGACGGGGGGTCGTCTACGGCGACGTCTCCTCGAAGTAGGCGTCGAGGGCCGACTCCAGACCGGTCGTCCACTCCTTCAGCGTCGCCTTGTCCGGCGCCTCCACCTCGGCCGGGCAGACGCCGCGGCTGTCGTGGACGCTCAGGACGAGGCGGCGGCCGAACCGGGAGGTCTTGTACTCGACCGCGCCGATCTCGGGCCACGTGAACTCGGCCTCGGTGTCGTCGAGCTGGAAGCGGACGCCGGTGCTGTCCACGGTCACGGAGCCGCGGCGGTCGGCGGCCTCGAAGACGGGGCCGTCGTCGTCCGCGGCGTCGCCGTCGCCGTCGCCGTCGCCGTCCTCGTCGTCGGAGGCGTCGGTGTCGGTGTCGGCGTCCGTGTCCGTCCCGGACTCCGCCTCCGCCTCTTCCTCCTCCGCGTTGTCCGCGGTCGCTTCGTCCGTGTCCGTGTCCTTGTCCCTGTCCTTGTCCTCCTCGGATTCCTCCGGCGGCGACGGTACGAGGCCGGGCAGAGCGGCCGGGTCCGTCGCGGCGGCGTTGACGGGTGTGACGTTCAGACCTTTGTTCTCCTTCACGGTCCCAAAGTATGGCCGCTGGCCCCCCTCGCGGTCCCGGGGTCGGGCCACCTCGCCGGGATGCCCGGTTCGGCACCGGTCGGCGGCTTCGTACCATGGCCGTCATGGAGATCGCCCCCGTGCCCTACGACCACCCCGACGCGATACGGCTCGACGGCCGGGTCCAGCGCGAGTACGCCGAGCGGTACGGCGAGGGGGACCACACGGTGCTGGACCCGCGGCAGTTCACGCCCCCGCACGGGCTGTACCTGATGGCGTACGACGCCGACGGCACCCCGCTCGCCACCGGCGGCTGGCGCGCCATGGACGCGACGCCGGAGGGGCACCGCGACGGCGACGCGGAGCTGAAGCGGATGTACGTGGTCCCGGAGGCCCGCGGGCGCGGGCTGGCCCGGCGGATACTCGCCGCGCTGGAGGAGAGCGCGCGGGCCGCGGGGCGGACGCGGATGGTGCTGGAGACGGGCACGAAGCAGCCGGAGGCCATCGGGCTGTACCTGTCGGAGGGGTACGAGCAGACGGAGAAGTTCGGCTACTACCGCTGCGAGCCGGAGAGCCGCTGCTTCGCCAAGCCGCTGCGCGTCGTCGCCGCACGGGACGGCGTCGAGGATCGTGAGCATTTGAAGTGTTCTCCCGGGTGAGGCTGGGAGATTCCTGCTTGCCTTGCGGTAGCGGGCTTGACGCGCTTGGCGCGCCTGACGACTGCCCTCCCGGCAGCCGGGGTGAGCGTGTGGCCCATCCGGTACAGGTGCAAGATGTTGCGGGCCGCGTTGTAGTCGGCGTTGCCTGACCAGCCGCAGTCCGGGTTCTTGCATGCGAACACGGCCTGGGACTCCCGGCTGCCGGGTGTGGTGTGGCCGCAGGCGGAGCAGCGCCGGGAGGTGCCGGGGGCGGGGACCTTGACCAGGGTGCCGCCGTGCCGGGCGGTCTTGTACGCCAGCATGGTGACCGTGCGGCCCCATGCCTCGCCGCTGATGGAGCGGTTCAGCCCGGATTTTTGGGTGACGTTCTTCCCCGGCTCTTCGACCGTTCCTCTGGCGGACTTGACCATGTTCGTGAGGGTGAGTGCTTCGACCACGACCGTGCCGTAGGTGCGGGCGATGGCGGTGGTCGTCTGATGCTGCCAGTCCAGGGCCCGGCGCTTGGCTTTCGCGCGCAGTCCTGCGATCTGGTCGTAGGTGTGGTGCAGTCGGCGGCTGGTTGGCTCGCCGGGCTTGCGGTACTGCTTACGCTGCGCCGCGCGCTGCTCCAAGTGCAGGAGCTTGGCCTTCTCCTTGCCGGTCAGCCATTCGCTGTGCTCATAGGTCTCACCGTCTGAGAGGGCGAGGGGCACGGTGACGCCCACGTCGATGCCGATGTCCGGCCCTTGGTGGGGCTCGGGCTTGACTTCCAGGGTCTGGACACGGAAGGCGATGTGCCAGCCGAGCGCGTCCTTGACCAGCCGGGCTCCGGTGATCCGGTTCTCCGCGCCTGCGTGCTTGCCCACGGGCAGGTCTTTGGTCCACCGGAAGCGGACCCGGCCCACCTTGGGAATGCTGGCCATGCCCCAGCGGCGGTGCACGCGGACGATGTTCAGGTCCCGGCCCTGCGGGATGTCCACGGACATCACCGCGCGGAACCGGCCCTTGAAGTTCGGGGCGTCGGCGCGGCCGTCCCAGCAGTTCTTCCACGCCTGGACGTACGTCTTGAGCACCGCTTGCGCGGCCTGCGCGGGCAGGACGGCCAGAAAGCCGATGTCCTGGCGGGCCTGCCGGATCGCGGCGTCCGCGTGTCCGAGAGTCCGTTTTTCCTTCGGCATCATCTGCCACCAGGCGTGCAGCAGGTTCCACAAAGTACGGGCCGCGTGTGCCTGGTCATCGGTCTTCACCACCTCGGCAGGCGACAGCGCAAGCCGGGCACGGTGCCCGAACTGCCGCTTGACCAGGGTGTCTTGATTCACGACCGAGAGCCTAGCGTTGGTTTGTGTCACCGCGTTGGAACTCTCATCCCGATGTCAGAACCGGTCGCCAGGTTGTCTACAACCTGCACGTTCACTTGGTTTTCGTCACCAAGTACAGGCGGAAGGCGTTCACCCCCGCCCTGAAGGACAGAGCACTGGCCAAGATCAGAGGGAGGGACGGGGTGACCATGATGACCTCGGGCTCGAAGTCCCGGATCAGCTGCACCTGCCGCGCGGTCATCCCGCCGGAGGCGGGGATGACGGTGCAGCCGAGCCGTTCGGCGCCGTAGTGGGCGCCGAGGCCGCCGGTGAACAGGCCGTACCCGTACGCGACGTGCACCCGGTGGCCGGGCCGGCCGCCCGCGGCGCGGAGGGAGCGGGCGACGAGGCCGGACCAGGTGTCGAGGTCGGCCGCGGTGTAGCCAACGACCGTGGGGCGGCCGGTGGTGCCGCTGGAGGCGTGCAGGCGGCGGACGTCGGCGACGGGGACGGCGAACATCCCGAAGGGGTAGTCCGCGCGGAGGTCGTCCTTGGTGGTGAAGGGGAAGCGGGCGAGGTCGGCGAGCGTGCGGCACTCCTCTTGTGGCCGACCGATCATTCGGTTAGCTTGCGGAGCGGCCGGATCCCAGTCAAGAGGTGCGACAGGACGTACGAGATGACGGAGCAGAACACCCCGCCGGACGAGCCGCCGGCCCTCGCGCCGCGTGCCGTGGCGGTCGTCGGCGGCGGCCGCATGGGCGCCGGGATCGCGCAGTCGTTCGCGTCCGCCGGGTCGCGCGTCGTGATCGTGGAGAGCGGCGCGGACGCGGCGGCGGCAGCGGTGGAGCGGGTCGCGGGCGGACTGCGGCGGGCCGCCGAGCGGGGCCGGCTGGCGGCGGGCGTGGCGCCGGCGGAGGTGCGGTCGCGGGTGCGGGCCGTCGCGTCGGTCGCGGAGCTGGCGGCGGACGCGATGCCGGAGCTGGTGGTGGAGGCGGTGCCGGAGGACGCCGGGCTGAAGGCGCGGGTGCTGGCCGCGGCCGAGCAGGCGGCGGGCCCGGACGCGGTGCTGGCCACGAACACCAGCTCGCTGTCCGTCACCGAGCTGGCCGCCGCCCTCGCCCGGCCCGGCCGCTTCCTCGGCATGCACTTCTTCAACCCCGTACCCGCCTCGGAGCTGGTCGAGCTGGTCACCGCGCCGGAGACCGGCCCGGCGGCGCTGGCGGCGGCGCGCGGCTGGACGCGGGCGCTGGGCAAGACGGCGGTCGTCGTACGGGACTCGCCCGGCTTCGCCAGCAGCAGGCTCGGCGTGGCGCTGGGGCTGGAGGCGATCCGCATGGTCGAGGAGGGCGTGGCCGCGCCCGCGGACATCGACGCCGCGATGCGGCTGGGCTACCGGCACCCGATGGGCCCGCTGCGCCTCACCGACCTGGTCGGGCTCGACGTCCGGCTGGCCATCGCCGAGCACCTGTGCCGGACACTGGGGGAGCGGTTCGCGCCGCCGGAGCTGCTGCGCGCGAAGGTCGCGCGGGGTGAGCTGGGGCGCAAGGCGGGACAGGGCTTCTACGCCTGGCCCTGAGCGCCCGCGCGCAGGGAGGTCGGGCACGCCCCCGCGCGCGCCTTTGCCTACGCCGCGTGGCCGAAGGCGCGGAAGCCCCCGGGAGACACCCCGAGGGGTGAATAAGACCCGGGAGCCATCTTCTCCGGAGGTCGTACTGCTCCGGCAGTACGACCCAGAGCATCCGCCAGGATGACGACTTTCGCCACCGGTCGCGGGATCGTGGGGATATGAGCCCACTCATGCTGTCGGTGCTGCTCTCGCTGGTGTCGGCGGTGGCCTACGCCGGCGCCGCCCTCGTCCAGGAGCGTGTCGCGGCCACCACCACCGACGCCGAAGGCACGAGCGGGTCGTTCGCACCGCTGCACCGCGGCAGCTGGTGGGCCTCCGTCGTGCTGAACGCCTCGGGCGCGGTGCTGCACGTGGGGGCGCTCGCGTACGGGCCGCTGAGCCTGGTCCAGCCGCTCGGCGCGCTGACCATCGTCTTCGCCCTGCCGATGGCGGCGGTCTTCCTCGGCCGCCGCGCCGGGCGGGCCGCCTGGCGCGGGGCGCTGCTGTCCACCGTGGGCCTGGTCGTGCTGCTGGCGCTGGTCGACCCCCACCAGTCCCGGGAGCTGGGCGGTACGACGTCGACGGCGCTGGCCGTGGCCACGGTCGCGGTGCTGGCCGTGCTGACGCTGGCGGCCCTGCGGGTGCGCCGGGTGGCGGCCCGCAGCGTGACGCTGGCGGTGGGCTCGGGCGCGGCGTTCGGCATGGCGTCGGTGTTCACCAAGGACGTCACCGCGGACTTCACCGACCCGCTGGCGATCGGCATGGTCGTGATCCTCGCCCCGGCCGGGCTGCTGCTGTCGCAGGCGGCGTACCGCGGCGCGGGGCTGTCGGCGCCGCTGGCGAC
Source organism: Streptomyces synnematoformans (assembly GCF_039531005.1). Classification (NCBI taxonomy): domain Bacteria; kingdom Bacillati; phylum Actinomycetota; class Actinomycetes; order Kitasatosporales; family Streptomycetaceae; genus Streptomyces; species Streptomyces synnematoformans. The sequence goes on along the minus strand of NZ_BAAAPF010000339.1, from coordinate 248 downwards.
GCTGACCGTGGTCAACCCCGTGATAGCGGCGGCGGTCGGCGTGACGGCGCTGGGCGAGACCGTGCGGTACGGGGCGCTGGGCGCCCTGCTCGCCATCGCGGCGGGGGCGGTCGCGGCGGCCGGCCTGATAGAGCTGACGGTGCAGGCGCACAAGCCGGGCGACGCGGAGCCGGCCGGGCCGGCGGCGGACGCGCCGACGGTGGACACGGCGCCCGCCGCCGCCGGCGAGGCGGCCCCGGAGGACGGCG
>NZ_BAAAPF010000338.1:0-7482 GCF_039531005.1 Streptomyces synnematoformans | reverse complement strand
GGGCCGCGCCCCGGCGCCCGCGTGGCGCGGACGCGCCGCGCTCGGCCCGGCGCCGGTCCCTGCGCCTGGACCGGAGCCGGAGCCGGGCCCCGGTACCGCCGACGGCATCCGCTTCGCCGGCGTCGTCTTCCGCCACCCCGACGCGCCCCCGGGCACCCCGCCCGTACTCGACGGCGTCGACCTGCACGTGCGCTCCGGCGAGACCCTCGCCCTCGTCGGCGCCACCGGCAGCGGCAAGACCACGCTCACCGCCCTCGTCCCGCGGCTGTACGAGCCGACCGCCGGCCGCATCAGCCTCGACGGCCGGGACATCACCGCGCTGCCCCGCGACGAGCTGCGCGAGCTGGTCGCCGTGGCGTTCGAGGAGCCGACGCTCTTCTCCGCCACCGCCGGCGAGAACGTGCTCATGGGCTCGTACCGGGCCGAGGAGCACGACCTGCTGCGGGCGCTGGACGTCGCGCAGGCCGACTTCGTCCACCGGCTGCCGGACGGCCACCGCACCGAGGTCGGCGAGCAGGGGCTCAGCCTCTCCGGCGGCCAGCGCCAGCGGCTGGCACTGGCCCGGGCGATCGTGGGCCGGCCGCGCTTCCTCGTGCTCGACGACCCGCTGTCGGCGCTGGACGTGCACACCGAGGCGCTGGTCGAGGCCGCGCTGCGGCGCGTGCTGGCGACGACCACGGCGCTGGTGGTGGCGCACCGCCCGTCGACGGTGCTGCTGGCCGACCGGGTGGCGCTGCTGTCCGGCGGCCGCGTCGCGGCGGTGGGGACGCACGACGAACTGCTGCACGGCAGCGCCGAGTACCGCGCGCTGATGGCGAGCGACCCGGCGCCGTCGTCGGCGGCCGCGGACGACGAGGAGGGGGAGCGGCGATGACGGCGACGGTCACCGAGAGGCCCGGCGGCGAGGAGCCGGAGGAGGACCGCCAGCAGGCGCGGACCGACCCGTTCGACCAGGACCTGCTGCCCGCGCCCGAGGGCGCGTCCCGTGCGCTGCTGGGCTCGCTGCTCGCCGTGCACCGCCGCCGGGTCGCCGCCGCGACCGTCCTGATCCTGCTGCAGCAGGCCGCCGTGCAGGCGGGCCCGCTGCTCGTCGCGTACGCCATCGACCACGCCGTGCCCGCGCTGCGGCGCGACGACCACGGGCCGCTGATCGCGGTCGGCATCGCGTACGCGGTCTGCGCGGTGGCCTCCGGGCTGCTGCAGTACACCTTCGTGCGCGCCGCCGCGCGCATCAACCAGGACGTGCTGCTGGACCTGCGCGGCCGCATCTTCCGGCACGCGCAGGCGCTCGACGTCGACTTCCACGACCGCTACACCTCCGGCCGGCTCATCTCCCGCTCGACCAGCGACGTGGAGTCGCTGCGCGAGCTGCTGAGCGAGGGGCTGCAGGAGCTGATCGTCGTCATCCTGCAGGTCGTGTACATCGCCGCGCTGCTGCTCTGGCTGGACCTGGGGCTGGGCGGCGCGGCGCTGCTGTCGTTCGTGCCGCTGTACGCGCTGATCCGCAGCTTCCAGCGGCGTTCGATGCGGATCTACACGAAGCGGTCGACGGCGATCGCCCAGGTGATCGTGAAGTTCGTCGAGACGGTGAACGGCATCCGGCCGGTGCAGGCGTTCCGCCGGGAGCGCGCGAACGACGCGGACTTCGACCGGCTGAACGGCCGGCACGAGCGGGTCAACGGCGACTCCATCCTGGAGATGGCCCGTTACGTCGTCTCCTCCCGGCTGACCGCGAACGTCGCGGTGGCGGCGATCGTGCTGTGGGGCGCGTACCGGGTGGCGGAGGGCGGGCTCGCGCTGGGTGTGCTGGCCGCGGCGGTGCTGTACCTGCGGCGGCTGTACGACCCGATCGACCGGCTCGGGATGTTCCTCAACTCCTACCAGTCGGCGGCCGCGTCGCTGCAGAAGATCGCCGGGCTGCTGGCGCAGCGGCCGGGCGTGGCGGAGCCCGCGGACCCGAGCCCGCTGCCGGCGCGTGCGGAGGGGCTGCCGGGCCGGGAGGTGCGCTTCGAGGGCGTCGGCTTCTCGTACCGTACGGGCGGCGAGGTGCTGCCCCGCTTCGACCTGACCGTCCCGGCCGGGCAGACGGTCGCGGTCGTCGGCTCGACGGGCGCGGGGAAGTCGACGCTGGCCAAGCTGCTGGCGCGGTTCTACGACCCGAGCGCGGGCCGGGTGCTGCTGGACGGGGTGGACCTGCGCCGGATCGCGAACGCGGAGCTGCGGCGCGCGGTGGTGATGGTCACGCAGGAGGCGTTCCTGTTCTCGGGCACGGTGGCGGAGAACATCGCGATCGGCCGCCCGGACGCGACCCGCGGGGAGATCGAGGCGGCGGCGAAGGCGCTGGGCGCCCACGAGTTCATCACGGCGCTCCCGGACGGCTACGACACCGACGTGCGCAAGCGCGGCGGTCGCATCTCGGCGGGCCAGCGCCAACTGGTCGCGTTCGCCCGCGCGCTGCTGGCGGACCCGGCGGTGGTGATCCTGGACGAGGCCACGTCGTCGCTGGACATCCCCGGCGAACAGGCGGTGCAGGAGGCGATGCACACGGTGCTGCGGGGCCGTACGGCGGTGGTCATCGCGCACCGCCTGTCGACGGTGGAGATAGCGGACCGGGTGCTGGTCATGGCGCAGGGCCGCATCGTCGAGGACGGCCCTCCGGCAACGCTCATCGCCGACCGCGGCCGCTTCGCGGCGCTGCACCGGGCCTGGCGGGACAGCACGGCCTGACCCCGGCCGGGGCCGGCCGGCGGCGGTCACGCCACGGGCGGATGACCGGAGAAGTGCACAGCGTGTCTGGTCTGGCACGCTCAGTGACCGGAATGCTATCCTTCGTTTCGGCTTTCACACCATGAAAGTTGACGATTTCCTCTCCGGTAACCGCAGCTCAGCGCACGCGTCACTGGACTGGACCATAAAGGGTGGCGGTCCCCCCTTCTCAGGCAGGCGTTCCTATGCGTCACTCTTGTCGTGTTCGCATCAGAACACCGGTCTGTCCCTACGAGCATCACCCAGCACCGCCTCTCCCCACCCCCACAGAGCACACGAGTGCCAGGAGGCCGCGATGCACTTGCACAGATCACTGACCCACCACCTCTTCTCGGGCCGCGCCCGCCGCACCCGTACCGGCGCCGCCGTCGTCCTCGGCGCGTCCCTCGCGCTGGTCGCGGGGCTCACCTCGCCGTCCGCCGCGTCCGCGCCGGCGGCCGGCGGCGACACCAAGAAGAAGAACCCCGTGCCGCTGGGCCACGCGTACATGGGCATGGGCGTCGACAAGCAGCAGTCGCCCCCCGACTTCAGCCCGCTGGACCACACCAGCGGCGTGCAGGGGATCGACGTCTCGCACTGGCAGGGCACCATCAACTGGACGTCGGTGCGCAACTCCGGCATCCAGTTCGCCTGGATGAAGGCGACCGAGGGCACGACGTACAAGGACCCCTCGTTCAACCGCAACTACCCGGCGGCGTACCACGCCGGGGTCATCCGCGGCGCGTACCACTTCGCCCGGCCGAACTCCTCCAGCGGCGCGGCCCAGGCCAGGTTCTTCGCCTCCAACGGCGGCGCCTGGTCCCGGGACAACCGGACGCTGCCCGGCGTGCTGGACATCGAGTCCAACCCGTCCGGCGCGATGTGCTACGGGCTCTCGCAGTCCGCGATGCGCAACTGGATCCTCGACTTCTACAACACGTACAAGTCGAGGACCACGCGCGACGTCGTCATCTACACCAGCCCGAGCTGGTGGAACACCTGCACGGGCAACTGGAGCGGGATGTCGTCGCGCAGCCCGCTGTGGGTCGCCCACTGGACGTCCGCGCACAGCCCGAACATCCCGAACGGGTTCCCGTTCTGGACCGTGTGGCAGTACACGAGCACGGGCCGGGTGAGCGGCATCTCCGGCAACGTGGACCGCGACAAGTTCAACGGCAGCCGCTCCCGGCTGCTGGCGCTGGCGAACAACACCCCGTAACCCGGCGAGGACAGCGGCGAAGGGGCCGGCCGGGCGACGGCCGGCCCCTGAGCGCGCCCGGCGGCACCGCCGCCGCCCCGGCGCCGCCGGCCGGGCACGGGTCAGCCGCCCAGCGCCGCCTTCGCCTCCGCGTGCCGCCGCGGTGCGTCGTGGCTCTCCACGTACCACTCGTACGCGTCGTCCAGCAGGCTCCGCGCCAGCGCCAGATCCGGCCCGGCGCCCGGCTCCCGCAGGTGGTACGGCGGCGGGTAGGAGCAGTCGCCCAGGAACAGCACCCCCTCCGACGGCACCCGGACCACCGTCGAGCCGGCCGCGTGGCCGCCGCCGACGTGCTGCAACTCCACCGTGACGCCGTCGAGCCGGATGCGGTGGGCGTCGGTGAACGTCTCGTCGGGCGGCACGATGCGGAAGGCGTCCCAGCCGTCCGCCGCCATCGCGCGCGAACGCGCGCCGTAGCTCGGCGCCAGCCGCGGGTCGCGGGCCGTCTCCGCCCGCAGGTACGCCTCGGACCAGGGCTTCGCCGCCTCGGCGCGCAGCGCCTCGGCCGTCAGCTCGTGCGCGACGACCGGCACGCCCCACTCCTGCGCGCCCCAGACGTGGTCCCAGTGGTGGTGGGTGTACACGACGGTCCGCGCCCGCGGCAGGCCCGCGCCGCCGAGGGCGCTCGCGACCCGGCGGGCCAGCGCCGGGCTGTGGCCGGCGTCGACGAGCAGGCAGCCGTCGTCGCCGGCGATCACCCCGATGCCCGCCTGCACCCGGTCCGGGTCGGGGTGGTGCGGCCACAGCCACACCCGCTCGGTGACCCGGACCAGCGCCGGCGCCGCTTCCGCCATCTGCCCGCCTCCCTCTCCCGGCCCGCGGCCGACAGCCAACGGGACCCGGCCGCCACGCCGGGTCCCGGCCCGCGGGCCCCGACCCTACGGAGACCCGGCCGCCGCGGCCAGCGCCCCGGCGACCGCCGCGTGCACCGCGGACACCGGCAACCGCGGCTCGGCGGCGGGCTCGTCGCCGTCCGGCTCCGCCGCCTCCGGCTCCGGCTCCGGCACCAGCGAGTCCAGGCCGCCCATGACCCGTACCCCCGAGTCCCGGATCCCCGCGACCATCTCGGCGCTCACCGCGGCCGCCGCCCGCCGCGCCCACGCCGGCGTGGCGATCCGCGCCGCGTCCTTCCCCGGCTCGTACGCCCCGCGCAGCTCGCGCACCAGCGCCTCGCGCACCAGCTTGCGCTCGGCCGCCGGCCGCCGGCTCCGGGACAGCTCCCCGTTGACCAGCCGCAGCAGCTCCACCTCGGCGGCGGTCAGCGACCGGTTGGTGAAGCCGTCCCGCTCCGGCTGGAGCAGTCCTTCCGGCAGCCCCAGCAGGTCTTCGAAGGCCCGCAGCTGCCACAGCGGATCGCCCTGGTCGACGACGACCACCGTGAGGTTCTCCGCGCCGGCCGCCTTCGCCCAGCGGGCCACGAGTTCGTCGTGCCGGTGCCGCCGCCAGAACGACGGCGTCGGCTTGTCGTACGGCGGGCGGCGCAGCATGCCGTCGAGCCAGTCGACGTACGCGTGGCGGTGCCCGGTCTTGACGTACTCCTGCCACTGCGACGGCAGGATCTTCAGCAGCGGCCGCAGCGTGACGACGACGTGGACCCGCTCCCCGCCGAGGCCGTCGACGACCGCGCGCGCCGTGTCGGCGTCGGCGTTGGCGAAGCGCTCGCTGCTGACCACGACCCGGCGCCGCCGCCCCGCGCGGGCGACCTCGGCGCACAGCTGCTCCCAGTGCGCCGTGCTCGGCGCCTCCAGGCTGTGCACGGGCGTGCCGCCGGCGATCGCGGCGACGGCGTGCGCGGGCTGCCGCGACCGGCCGGCGTACCGCACGCCGTGTGCGGCGAGCGCCCGCCGGGAGAGGTGGAACGCCCCCTGCAGCGTGGTGGTGCCGGTCTTGTGCGGACCGATGTGCACCAGCCGGGTGCGCGGCGGGAGCGCGCCCTGCCGCCGGGCCGTCACTCCCGCCCGCCCCGGCCCTTGAAGGCCGCGCCGAGGCGAGCCATGGTGCCCTTGTCCCGCGCGGTGACCTGCCGCTCCAGCGCGGCGAGCCGCGTCTCCAGCCGCTCGACCTGCCCGGCCAGCTCCTCGTTGCGCTCCTGCAGCTCGCCGATGCGGCGCGCCGCGCCGTCCTGCCGCTTGCGGACGCTCTCGGCCCGCTCGTGCAGCCAGGCGATCCGGTAGCGGTGGGCGCCGTCGTCGGAGCCGTCCCACACCCGCATCGAGGGCGGCAGGTCGAGTCCGGCCATGCGCTCCTCGAAGGCGGCGCCGCGGTCGCCGTGGGTGTAGGTGTCCTTCAGCCCGTTGCGGCCGAGGAAGCGGGCGAAGCGGTCCCAGCGCTCCCGGTGGCCGTGCTGCAGCGCGGTGAAGTCGGCCTTCTCGTACAGCTCCGCCGGGTCCAGGCCGGCCGGCTGGTCGGCCAGCATCGCGTACGGGATGTCGAAGTAGCGGCAGAGTTCGAGGGTGCGCGAGTCGTGGCAGAGGACGACGGCGGGGGTGCCGGCGAGCAGCGCGGTGATGTTGCCGTGGATGCGGGTGCCGAAGGCGAAGTCCCGCTCGCGCAGCTCCGCCATCCAGCGGTACGGGTCGGTGGGCAGCCGCGCCTTGTCGTCGCGCAGCAGGCCGTGCGCCACGCGGTTCGGCAGCTCGGCCGTCAGCCCCTTCTCGGCGGAGGTGTCGCCCCAGAGCAGCAGTTCGGCGTCGGTGAGGTTCTGCGCGTAGTACGTGAGGTCGGCGAAGCGCTCGTACGCGCGCTGCACGATGGCCGCGATCGGGCCGACGCGGGGGGCGTCCGGCGAGACGTTGACCGCGATGCGGGAGGCGTCGGTGATGCCGCCCCCGGGTCTGCGGATCTCGGGGAAGGTGTCGCCGTGGAGGAACATCGACGGGCAGCCGATGATCTCGACGTCCTTGTCCTTGTAGCCGAGTCCCTTCAGGTAGTCGCCGGTCAGCTCGCCGCGTACGCCCACGGACGCGGACCGCTTGAGCACCGCCTTCATGAACCGCTTGACCGACGGCTCGATGGCCTTCAGCCGCTCGGTGTCGTAGTCCGCGCCGGCCTGGGCGCCGACGCCGATGACGACGACGGGGATGGACAGCTGCTCGATGAGCCTGGTGAGCCGCTTCAGCGACGGCTCGAACGACGGCCGGAAGGCGTTGGCGAGCGGGACGACGAAGGCGTCGTACCGCTCGTTTATCTGTGCGGCGCGCTCCGGCGAGTGATCCGTCTTGATGCCGTTGGAGGTGACCTCGGTGCCGGGCAGGGTGAGCAGCTTGTGGGTGGCGTCGCTGAACACCAGGTTCCCCGCGTTGGTTCCGATGAGGTCCTGCTGCACGACCTCGGCCGGCTTCGCGACGTGGAAGGGGCTCTTGCCCGAGCGGAGGAGGATGTTCTGCATGGTGGGGGGGGTCCTGTCGTCTGGAGTCGATCAGAGCGCCGGGCGGCCCATGGCGCGGAACGTCCAGCCCGCGGCGCGCCAGGGCGCCGGG
>NZ_BAAAPF010000337.1:0-7487 GCF_039531005.1 Streptomyces synnematoformans | reverse complement strand
TCGCCGGGCTGATCTGGGTGCTGATGCAGGTCATCAGCGTCGTCAGCCTCGTCATCATCGCCTTCGCCGTCGGCCTGCTGGTCACCGCGCTGCTCCAGCCGACGGTGGCGCGGCTGCGCCGCTGGGGCTTCAGCCAGGGGCTCGCCACCACGACCACGTTCGTCGGCGGCTTCGTCGCGATCGGCCTCATCGGCTGGTTCGTGGTCTGGCAGATCATGGAGAACGTCGACGATCTGACCGACCGGATCCAGCAGGGCATCGACGACGCGCAGGCATGGCTCATCGACGGGCCGTTCCACGTGCAGGAAGAGCAGATCAACAACATCGGCGACGAGATAAGCGACTGGCTCGGCGAGAACTCCAGCGAGATCACCTCCGCCGGCCTCGAAGGCGTCTCGTACGTGCTGGAGTTCTTCACCGGAGCCGCCATCGCCGCCTTCGTCACCATCTTCCTGCTCTACGACGGCGAGCGCATCTGGCGGTGGACGCTGAACTTCATCCCCGTCGACGCCCGCGACGCCGTGGCCGGCGCCGGCCCGAAGGTGTGGGCCACGCTCACCGGTTACGTGCGCGGCACGGTGCTGGTGGCGTTCATCGACGCCGTGTTCATCGGCATCGGCATCTTCATCCTCGACGTGCCCATGGCCGTGCCGCTGGCCGTGCTGATCTTCCTCTTCGCCTTCGTGCCGCTCGTCGGCGCCCTGGTCTCCGGCGCGCTGGCGGTGGTGGTCGCGTTGGTGACGAACGGGCTCCTCACGGCGCTGCTCGTGCTCGGCGTGGTGCTGCTCGTGCAGCAGATCGAGGGGAACGTCCTGCAGCCGCTCATCCTCGGCCGCATGGTGCGGGTGCACCCGCTGGCGGTGGTGCTCGCGGTGGCCACCGGCACGCTGGTCGCGGGCATCCCCGGCGCGGTGGTGGCGGTGCCGCTGATCGCGGTGCTCAACACGGCGATCGGATATCTCCGGGCGTACCACCTGGAGCACGCGGCGGATCCGGGGCCGCCACCGCACGGGGCGACGGCGCTCGATGTCTCCCCGGCCACGCCGACCGACGCCCCCGTGCCCGGCGGAGTCGCGGCGGAGGAGGTGCGGGCGGGGAGCGAGGACCGCCCGGAGGCCGGGCCCGGCGACGCGAAGCCCTAAGGGCCCGCCGCCCGTCGCGGCGGGACCGCGGTCAGTCGGTGCCGGGCAGCGCGGCCTCCGCGTCGAGGACCGTGCCGGCGGCCTGCACGACCGCGGCGACCTTCAGCGCCTCCTGCACCGTCTCGCGGTCCGCGCCGGTGCGCCGCAGCGCGCGCTCGTGCTCGTCCAGGCACGCGCCGCAGCCGCCCACCGCGGAGACGGCGACGCACCACAGCTCGTAGTCCGCCTTCGGTACGCCGGGCGCCCCCAGGACGTTCGTGCGCAGCCCGGTGCGCAGCCGGCCGTACCCGGGGTCGGAGAGCAGGTGCCGGGCGCGGAAGAAGACGTTGTTCGCCGCCATCGCCGCGGCGGCCGCCAGGGCGCCGTCGTACGCCTGGGGCGCCAGCCGCTCCCGCGCCTCCGGCGCCACCGCGCGCAGCACGGGCGCGGAGCGTACGGCGACGGCGCAGGCGAGCAGGGCGCCCCACAACTGCCGCTCCGGCAGGAGGCCGTCGTCGACGACCGAGGCGAGGTTGCGGCGGAGGTCCGCGGCGTAGCCGGGGAGGGCCGACCGGAGTGCGTCGAGTGCCACCCGCCCGACCCTACAGAACCGCGGGCGGCGGCCGCCCCGCTCGTACGCGCGCGTACGGGCCGGTCCGGCGCGCCCCCTATACGCGCCGGACCGGCCCGGGCCGCACGCGGCTACTCGGTGCGCAGTCCGTCCGGGCGCATCAGCCGGACCAGCAGCGGCATGCTCAGGGCCGTGACCGCGGCGACCACCCCGGTGCCCGCCGCCGCCATCGTCAGCACCGACGCCCAGTCGACCGCGACGGCCGAGTTCGTCATGCGCAGCAGCACCGCGCCCAGGACGAGCCCGAACGCCGTCGACAGGGCCATGCCCAGCGCCACCGGGATCGCCGTCTGCCACAGCACGGACAGGCTGAGCGTGGCGCGCCGGGTGCCGAAGGCGACCAGCGACGACAGCAGCCTGCGGCGCTCCCGCAGCTGTTCCAGCTGGCCGATGAGCAGGCTGCTGCCGATCAGCGCCAGCACGCACGTGGCGCCCAGCGCGAGCCCGGTGCGGATGCCGGCGAAGTCGTCCGAGACGGTCTCGTTGCCGAGGGTGTGGACGGCAAGCAGCGGGTCGAGGGCCGCGATCTCGTTGCGTACCCGGTCGGCCGCGTCCGGCACGGCCGGGTCGAGCCGCACGCCGACCCAGGCGCTGAACGCGCCGGAGTCGTGGACGTCGGGGACGGCGGCCGGGGTGGCCAGGATGCCGTCGTTGAGGCTGCCGTCGGCGCCGCGGAGGGCCCGGGCGGGGCGGACGCCGGGCGGCGGGGTCCAGGGAAGCGCCGCGCCCTTCATCTCGTCGTACGACGGGTCGAGGTACAGCCGGTCGCCGGCGGTCGCCAGGCGCCTGCTGTCGGCGGCGCCGTACGTGCCGGTGAGGAAGAAGGCGTCGCCGTCACGGCAGCCGGGGAGCTTCGCGATGCCGCGCAGCTCCGCGCAGGTGCCGACGGTCAGGGTGACGGATTCGCGGGGGTTGTGCCCGCGCGGGGCGACCACCGTGCTGATCCGGGTGTCGGCCACCCGGACGCCCTCGGTCGCGGCGACCCGCTCGCCCACGCGGAGGTCCTGCCCGGGCGCCGCGTACGCCGACAGCTGGTGCTCGGCGGTGTCGTGGCCGGTGGGCCGGGTGTAGTCGTCCTCGACGCCGGCGAAGACCATCTGCAGCGCGATCGCCCCGGCGACGGCGACGGCGATGCCGTTGACCAGCCGGGCGGCGGTGCCGCTGCTCAGCTGCAGCCGGCGCACCGCCAGCTGCCAGGACGTCGGCCCGCGCCCGAGCCGGGCGACGACGGCCTCGACGAGCCAGGGCAGCAGCGCGGTGATGCCGGTGAGCAGCAGCACGGTGCCGCCGATGACCTGCCACTCGGGGAACCCGTCGGCCCCGTCGCCGCGGCCCATCATCGGCGCGAGCAGCGCCAGCCCGAGGGCGGGCGGCAGCAGCCGCCACCAGATGCGCCGCCGGGCGGGCCGCGCCGACCGTACGACGCCGAGCGGCTCGATGACGACGCCGCGCAGCGCGAACAGGGTGACGCCGACGGCCGCGGCCGGCACGCCCACGGCGACCAGCGCGGCGAGCGCCGGCGAGGGGTCCAGGTCGGCGGCGAATACGCTCATGTCGTAGACCGTCACGCCGCCCGCGAGCCACCGTCCGACGAGGAACAGGCCCGCGCCGACCGCGAGTCCGAGCAGCGCCCCCGCCAGCGCCTCGCCCGCGGCGATCCGGCGCACCGCGCGGGCGTCGGCGCCGACGAGGCGGAGTGCGGCGAGCCGGCGGTCGCGGCGCTCGCCGCCGAAGCGGACGGCCGCGATGAGGAACACCGCGACGGGCATGAGCAGCGCGACGAACACGATCATCGTGAGCAGCAGCAGCACCGGTTCGATCGGCTCGTTCGCCGGTGTCGCGCCGAAGGCCGTGATGCGCTCGACGTTGGGATCGGCCGCCTCGATGGAGTCGCTGCCCGCGTAGTAGACGAGTTCGCTCGGTCCGATCAGGCCGCTGTCGGAGATGGTGCCGGCGAGGCCGTAGTCCAGGCGCTCGCGCAGCAGGCCCGCGTCGCCGTCGTCGAGCCGGTCGGCGAGCGCGGGGGAGACCACCATCTCGCCGGGCTCCGGGAGGCGGTCGACCCCGGGCGGCAGCGGTGCGTCCGGCCCCTCGGGGCGCAGCAGCCGGCCGCGGACGGCGGTGTCGCCGTACTCGGTGTCGACGTTGCCCACCAGCAGGGTGTCCTCGCCGGGGCCGCCGGGGCCGGACAACATCTGGTAGCGGGACTGCTCGCGGTGGTCGCGGGCGTCGAGCGCGCCCGGGACGGCGGTGGTGAGCAGCAGCAGCGCCACGCCGAGGCCGACGCCGACGGCGGTGAGCACGGTGCGCAGCCACCCTTCGCGCCCGCCGCGGAGCGCGAACGCCAGGCCCATGCGCAGGTCGTCGGCCCAGGTGCGCAGCGTGCCGCGGGAGTCGGGCGGCGGGACCGCGGGGGACGGGTCCGCGGCGGGCGCGCCGCCGGTGCCGGTCGTCTCGCCGGCGTACCTCACGTCACTCATCGGCCGGCCGGCTCCAGACTGCGGGTCCGCCCGTCGCGTACGACGACCTCGCGGTCGGCGTACGCCGCGACCCGTGCCTCGTGGGTGACCAGGACGACCGCCGCGCCGCTGTCCTGCGCGGCGGCGGTGAGCAGCTCCATCACGCGCTCGCCGTTGAGGGAGTCCAGCGCCCCGGTGGGCTCGTCCGCGAACACCACCCGCGGGGTGGTCGCCAGCGCGCGGGCGACGGCGACGCGCTGGCCCTGGCCGCCGGAGATCTCGCCCGGCCGCTTGTGCGTCACGTCGTCCACCTCCAGCCGCTCCAACCAGGGCCGGGCCGCGCGCTCGGCGTCGCGGCGGCCGAGGCCGGTCAGACGCAGCGGAAGCGCGACGTTCTCCACGCAGGTCAGCTCCGGTACGAGCTGGCCGAACTGGAAGACGAAGCCGAACTCCCGGCGGCGCAGGGCGCTGCGCTCGCCGTCGGACAGCGCGGCGAGATCGCGGCCGGCGTACGTCACGGTGCCGGCGTCGGCCGGGACGATGCCGGCGAGGCAGTGCAGCAGCGTGGACTTGCCGGAGCCGGAGGGGCCCATGACGGCGACGGTCTCGCCGGCGGCTATCGCGAAGTCGGCGCCGTCGAGTGCGGGAGTGCCGGCGTAGACCTTGCGCAGGGCGGTGGCGGTCAGGATCGGCGCCGGCCCGGACAGCTCGGACAGCTCGGACAGCTCGGGCGGCTCGGGCGACCGGGGCGCGGCGCTCATGCCCGTACCTCCGCCGCGAGCTTGCCCAGGCGCGCCGCGGTCAGCTCCAGCCACCGCAGGTCGGCCTCCAGGTGGAACAGGGCGTGGTCGCAGATCAGCTGGTCGGCGAGGTCGCCGTGCTGCTTGCGCCGGGTCAGCTCGCGCATCAGGCGCAGGTGCTCCGCGCGCTGCACGTCGAGCAGTTCGGCGGCGTCGCGGCCGGTGAGCAGCGCGAGGACGACCTTGGTGTAGAGGGTCGACTGCAGGTACGGCTCGGGCTTCTCGGGGGTGGCGAGCCAGCCGGCGACGTCGGTGACGCCGGCGTCGGTGATGGCGTAGCGCTTGCGCTCGGGGCCGCCGCCGGGCTCGATGCCGTCGACCTCGACGAGGCCGTTCTTCAGCAGCCGGGACATCGTGGAGTAGACCTGCCCGTAGTGCAGGGGCCGGTCGTGGCCGAAGCGCTCGTCGAAGGCGCGCTTGAGGTCGTAGCCGTGGCGGGGGCCGGACTCCAGGAGCCCGAGGAGGGTGTGGCCGATGGTCATGCCGGAGACTCTACACGGTGTGTATACGTGCCGTGTATAGCTGGAGTGTGTAGTACGTCACGGCTGGTGGGGGCGGTTGCGTCACGTCAACTCGGGGGTCTCGGGGGCAGAGCCCCCGAGTTTCGGGAAGGGGCGGGGTTGGGGAATCATCCCCGACGCCTCAGATCTCGAACCAGACCACCTTGCCCACGCTGAGGCGCTCCGCGCCCCAGTCCCGGGCCAGCTTGTACACCAGGAACATCCCCCGGCCGCCCTCGTCGGCCGGCCCCGCCCGCCGCATCCGCGGCAGCTGCGGCACGTCGTCCACGACCTCGCAGCGCAGCCGGTCCGTGTGCACCAGGCGCAGCGTCACCGGGCGCTGGGCGTAGCGGACGGCGTTCGTCACCACCTCGCTCACGAGCAGCTCCACGACGTCCGTCAGCTCCTCCAGGCCCCAGCCCGCCAGCGCCCCGCGCGCCAGCGAACGCGCCTCGCGCGCCGCCTGCGCGCGCGGGTCGAGGGACCACTGCGCCGCCGCGCTCGGCGCTATGCCGTCGAGCCGGGCCGCGAGCAGGGCGATGTCGTCGTCCCTGTCGCCCGGGCCGAGGACGTCCAGCACCTCGTCGCACAGCGGCTCCAGCGGCGGCGGGTTGCCCGGGCCGGTCAGCCTCGCCGTGCGGGTCAGCCGCGCGCACAGTTGGTCGATGCCCGTCGACACGTCCATCAGCCGGGACTCCACCAGCCCGTCGGTGTAGAGCAGCAGCGTCGAGCCCTGCGGAGCCTGCAGCTCCACCGCCTCGAAGCCCACGCCGCCGACCCCGATGGGCGCGCCCGGCGGTACGTCCAGCACCTCGCTGCCGCCGTCGCGGCGGAGCAGGACGGGCGGCGGGTGGCCGGCGTTGGAGGCGGTGAGGGTGTGCGCGATCGGGTCGTAGACCGCGTACAGGCAGGTGGCCATGCGGTCGTCGCCGAGCCGCTGCGCCTGCTCGTCGAGGTGGTGCAGCACCTCCTGCGGCGGCAGGTCGAGCTGGGCCAGGGTCTGCGCCGCGGTACGCAGCTGGCCCATGATCGCCGCGGAGGTCACCGAGTGGCCCATGACGTCGCCGACGACCAGCGCGACCCGGCTGCCGGGCAGCGGGATCGCGTCGTACCAGTCGCCGCCGACGCGCGCGGTCTCGGCCGCGGGCCGGTAGCGGCTGGCGAGCCGGACGCCGGTGGGCTCCGGCAGGTACTCGGGCAGCATCGTGCGCTGCAACTGGTCGGCGATGTACGCCTCGCGGTCGTAGATCACCGCCTTGTCGACGCCGAGCGCGGTGTGCGTGGCCAGCTGGGCGGCGATCAGCAGGTCGTCCTGCCCGTACGCGGGCCGCGCCGGACCCCGTACGAGCACCGCCACCCCGATCACCCGGCGCCGGCCGCGCAGCGGCGCGACGATCGTGCGCTTGTCGGCCGGCGCGTTCGCCAGCGGGCTCTCCCGGCCCAGCAGCTCCACGAGCGCGGCGCGGGCGGCCAGCGTCTCGCCGAACACCGGGCGTACGCCGCGCAGCACTTCGAGCAGCGCCCCGGCCCGTACGACGTCGACCTGCTCGGCCGCGCCCAGGCCCGGCGTCTCCGGCTCGGGGGCGGCGGGCAGCAGGCGGCTGCCGCCCATGCTGTCGACGTCCTCGACGCCGTCGGTGATGCGGTCCGTGCGCCGCAGCCGCAGCCGGAACGGCTCGGTCGGCTGCTCGTCGCCGACCGGCAGCGGGTCGCGCAGGTAGACGAGGATCGCGTCGGCGAAGGACGGGACGACGGAGCGGCACAGGCCGAGGACGATCTCGTCCAGGTCGATGCCGCGGGCGATCCGGCGCGTCGCCGCGCCGAGGAACCGCAGCCGGGCGGAGGCGGTGTCGTCCGCGTGCTGGCGGCCCGCGGCCCGGGCCTGGTCCGCGTCGGCGCCCGGCTGGGGGCGCGGCCGGCCGCCGTCGGGGGTGTCGTCGGCGCCCTGGTGCGCGGGCACGCCGCCCGTGCCGTCC
>NZ_BAAAPF010000336.1:0-7488 GCF_039531005.1 Streptomyces synnematoformans | reverse complement strand
CTTGTCGACAGAGCCGCCGGAACCGCCGGAGCCGGACGTACCGGCGGTGCCGGGTGCCCGGGAGGCGGCGCGGCCTCCGTCGGCGGGTGAACCGGCACCCGAAGCCGCCGCAGCCGCGTCGGAGCCGTCCGACGACGAACCGCCGCCCGCCGCAGGCTCGTTCCCCGCCGCCCACGACGGGCGGGCGGGCCCGCCGCCGGCCGCGGGTCCGCGGCGGGGCGGGTTCGCGCGGTGCCAGCGGCGGTGGAGTTCCACCAGTTCCTCGGGCGTCGCCCCGCAGAGGCGGGCCAGGTGTTCCGCGGGGGCGTAGCTCGCGGGGACCGCGTCGCCGTTGCAGTAGCGGTGGAGGGTCGAGGTGCTCACGTGCAGCCGCGCCGCCAGCGAGCCGTAGCTGCGCCCCGAGCGCTGTTTCAACTCGCGCAGCAGCGCCGCGAACTTCTCCGTCGCCGCGTCAGTCACACCCTGCCCCCGTTCGCACGCGTTCCACCCTAGTCCTGTTTTCGCTGGTGGGTGGGCGGATTCCCGTTCCAGCTTCCCGTTTCGGCGCCGTTCGCTTGCGACGGGTTCCCCGGGGTCGCCAGGCTGGTCACCGGCACCACGCCACCAGCACCAAGCCAGCGCCCCAGCACCGAAGCGGCGCGGCGCCGGGCGGAGTACGGGGGTATCCGCTCGGCGCCGCGCGACGGCCTCCCGGGCCGGGCCGGTTCGCGGGCGGCGCCGGGTGCGGTCTGCGCAGTCGTCGGCTCGGCCCCGTGGTGGGCCTCTTCGGCCGAGCCGCCGCGCGGCGACCGCCCGGCGCCGTGCACATCCGCGGGCAGCGGCCCGGCCCGGGTGACGAGGCCCCCGGTTCCGGCGTGTACCCCCGAGGACCCGGGCCGGGTCCGCCCGGCGGGGTCCTACGCGCCGGCGTAGGCGGCGCGCAGCGCCTCTTCCACCGCGGTCAGCGCGGTTCCGTGGTCGAGTCCGAGGCGCTGCGCCCGCTGCGCGTACGCCTGTGCCGCGGCGGCCGCCTCGCGCCGCGCGGCGTCGCCGGCGGCGGCGACGAAGCTGCCGTGCCGGCCGCGGGTCTCGATCACCCCGTCGGTCTCCAGCGCGCGGTACGCCTTGGCGACGGTGTTCGGGGCGAGGCCGAGCCGCTCGGCGAGGCCCCGCACGGTGGGCAGCTTGGTGCCGGCCGGGAGCACGCCGTCGCGCGCCTGGGCGGAGATCTGGGCGCGCACCTGCTCGTACGGGGCCTCGGGCGCCTGCTGGTCGACGAAAATCTGGATGGTCACGGAGTCATTGTGGGCCGCCGGGAGAAATTCGCACGACAGCGGCGCCCGCTCGCCGTAGCGTGCGGCGCCATGAGTGTGCTCGTACGTGACTTCCGGCCCGAGGACGCCGACGCCGTCGCCGGGGTCCAGCGCGCGGCGGTGCCGTTCTTCGTCGTGACCCCCGCGTCGGTGCGCTGGAAGGTGGCCTCCGCACCGCCCGAGAAGCGGCTGCGGCAGCTGGTCGCCGAGGTCGACGGGCGGATCGTCGGCGAGGCCGAGGCGTACGTCTCGGCCGAGAGCAGCACGCCGGGGCAGGGCATCACCCACCCGCACGTGCACCCCGGGCACACCGGCCGCGGCGTCGGCACGGCGCTCGTGGCGGCGGCCGAGGCGCACCTCGCCGCGCAGGGCGCGACCGCCGTGTACACCTGGGCGTACGACTCCGAGCGGGACCTCGGCTTCGCCGAGCGGCACGGCTACCGCCCGGGGCGCTCCGGCCGGATCCTCCATCTCGACCTGCGCGCCCCGCTCCCGCCGCGGCCCGAGCCGGCGGCGGACGTGGAGCTGCGCCCGTTCGCGGACTTCGCCGCCGACCCGCGGCCGCTGTACGAGGCGGACGCGGAGGCCACGGCGGACGAGCCGAGCGACACCCCGGCCGACGCCATGACGTACGAGAACTGGCTCGACCACACCTGGCGCGAGCCGCTGCTCGACCACGAGCTGACGGTCGCCGCCGTGGTGGCCGGTGAGGTGGCGGCGTACAGCCTGGCGGAGACCGACGGGGGCGAGCGCTACTCGTCCGGGATGACCGGCACCCGGCGGGCGTTCCGCGGCCGGGGGCTGGCGAAGCTGGCCAAGCACGAGTCGCTGCGGCGGGCGCAGGCGGCCGGATACACCGACGCGTACACGGGCAACGACAGCGACAACGCGCCGATGCTCGCCGTCAACCGCTGGCTGGGCTACCAGCCGTACGCCGTCGAGCGGCGCTGCGTCAAGGATCTCTGAGCGCCCCGCCGTTTCCGGACCGCGCCGCGCGTGCCGTACGGCGGGATCACGGCGGGCCGTCCGTCTGCGGCAGCACCACCGCCCGGCTCGGCACCTGAGGGCCGGAGGCTATGGAGTCCTCCGGCCCGTGCCAGTGCAGCACGAACCGCTGCCCCGCCCGGTGCGCCTCCAGGCCCGCCCGGCAGTACGCCACCGTGTCGTCCGGCAGGTCGTCCAGCGGATACCAGCCGATGCCCGCGCACTTGTCCGGCTCCGCGTTCACCGGCCGGGCGCCGGGCGGCAGTTCCGCGGCGAAGAACCAGCCCATCCGGGGCCGGCCCACCGGCGGCTTGTGCTGGATGACGAGCGCCGCCGCGACCTGCTCCGGGGCGAGCACGAGCCCGATCTCCTCGGCGGCCTCGCGCAGCACCGCGGCCCGTACGTCCTCGCCCTCCTCCAGATGGCCGCTGGGCAGGTTCAGCAGGCCGTCCGCATAGCCCGTGCCGGCCCGGCGGGCGAGCAGCACCTCCGGTCCGGGCGCGCGCCGGAACAGCATCAGGTGCACGTCGACGATCTCCTGGTGCCGGTGGGGCCGCGGTAATCCGCCCTGCGGCGCGGCCTTCGCCGCTTCGGTGCTCATGCGCCGATCATCGCAGCCGCCGCCGACATCGCCGCGGCCTCCCCTCGGCTCCGCGGTGAAAACCCGGGCGCGGCGGGGCCGCGGGACGCCGTCCGCCGGCGCTCCCGCCGCCCGCCGCCGGCCCCCGGGCCGCCGCCGCGCTGAGACAACCGGCTCACCTCCCGGCCTGCAGCGCTCCCCAGGTGGCCGGGCCGACGATGCCGTCCACGCCGAGCCCGCGCGCGCTCTGGTAGTCGCGCACCGCCCCCTCCGTGCCGGGGCCGAAGATGCCATCGATGCCGACGGTGCGGCCGAGGGCGGCGGTCAGGGCGCGCTGCAGCCGGCTGACGGCGTCGCCGGTGGAGCCGTTCCGCAGCAGCGGGGTGGTGCCGTGGGACAGTAGCGCGGTCCAGGTGCGGGGGCCGATGATGCCGTCGGCGGCCAGTCCCCGGGCGGTCTGGAACGCCTTCGTGGCGGCGACGGTGCCGGCGTCGAAGGTGCCGGTCGGGGTGGCGCCGCCGGGGTCGTGGCCGGCGGCCTCAAGGAGGCACTGGGCGGCGTCGACGAGGGCGCCGGTGGCGCCGGAGCGGACGGTTGCGTAGGAGTTGAAGCTGAGGTTGGCGGTGGTGCAGGTGACGGGCGGCGGGGTGCCCTCGCCGACGTCGAGGTAGTTGCGGTCGATGTGCAGGCGCCGGCCGCCGTACGTCTCGTAGACCTCGCCGACGTACTGGTGGATGCGCTGGTGGCCGGACCAGTAGGAGTCCGGGACGTACGGTCCGCCGTCGGTGTCGGCGACGCCGTTCCACCAGGCGAACCACAGGTGGTCCACGCGCAGGTAGCGGCTGTCGTCGTAGACGCTCGCCGCGTCGCGGATGCCGGAGGCGCCGCTGGAGTACAGCCCGGAGAGGTAGCCCGCGGCGTGCAGCGCCTCGGTCCAGCCGGAGACGTAGCTCATGACCGCGGCCTTACAGGAGGCGGTGGAGTTGTAGCCCTCGATGTCGGTGTAGAGCGCGCTGCCCGCCGGGATGCCGAGGTTCTGCGCGGCGGCCACGGAGGCGTTCGCGGCGCTCGCGCCCTGGGAGCGGGCGGTGACGGGGTCGGACGACATCTTGTGGGAGAAGTTCGAGCACGGCGCCTGGCGGCCCACGTCGATGGGGATGAGGTGCCAGCCTTTGCCGGTCTGGTCCGCCACCCAGCCCGCGGTGAGGTTGGGCTGCGCGCAGGCGCGGGTGGCGCCGGAGATGTAGACGCCCACGGCGCGGTACGGGGAGGAGGCGAGCCAGGCGTCCATCGCGGCCTGCGGGGGCGCGGCGCAGGCGTCGAAGCCCTTGCCGCGGAAGTCGCCGGGCTGCGGGCCGGCGGCGGCCGGCGGTTCCGCCGCGTCCCCGGACGCGGCGCGGGCGGCGGACAGTTCGGTGCGCTCGGCGCCGGCCGTCAGCTCGGCGGTGGCGAGGACGTCGCGTACCCGGTCCTCGGCGGCCGGGCCGTGCGCCGCGGTGACGAGGACGCCGGCGTCCTCGACGGCCACCTGGATCGCGCCGCCGCGGGACGTCGCGGCCGGCGCCGTCGCGCTGCCGCGCGGGGCGACGGCGGTGGCCGCGGTGGTCCGCCGCGCGGCCGAGGCGTCGAGGGGCTCCACGACGAGCCCGGCGGTGCGGCCCTTGAGGCCGGGCGGGCAGGCGCTCTGGTCGCCGGGCTCGCCGAGGTAGACGGCGGGGCGGTCGAAGCGTACGCAGGCGCCCGGGTCCGCGGCGAGGTCGACGACCCGCCAGCCGGCGGGGACGGTGACCCGGTAGCCGTGGTAGCTCACGGATCTGCCGGTGTCGGGCGGGGGTTCGGCGGCGGCCGGGGCGGCGGCGGTGAGCCCGCCGAGGGTGCCGAGGGCCGCCAGTCCGGCGAGCAGGGGCCGCCAGGACCCCGTACGGCTGGGTGACATCGGGAATCGCTCTCCTACGGAAGGTGGGGGCTCCGGCCCGGGGCGGGCGGGGTTCCGAGGCGGCTCCGGTGGCCGGCGGGGCTCGCCGGCGGCGGGACACGACGGTGACGCGGCACGTGTCTACGCGATGGCCGCAGCGCGGCGGTTGCGCGACGGTTGCGCGGCCGCTGCCTGCCGGGACGCGGGCATCCTTGACATGTACCGCCGAGTACAAGGAAGGTGACGCCGGAGCAGCTCACGACGACCGTGACCAGGGGACGGTGTGATGCGCTATCGGGTCCTTGGCAGGCTCGACGTCTGCAACGGCACGGGGTGGGTCCAGCTCAACGCCGCGAAACAGCGTGCGCTGCTCGCCCATCTGCTCATCAACGCGGGCCGGTTCGTGCCCGCCGACGCGCTCATCGCGGAGCTGTGGGGCGACGACGTACCGGACTCCGCCGCCAAGTCCCTGCAGGTGTACGTGCACCGGCTGCGCCGTGCCCTGGGCGGCTGCCCGGAGACGCTCCACACCCGCCCCGGCGGCTACGAGCTGGCCGTGGAGCCGGACGGCACCGACGCCGCCCGCTTCGCGACCCTGGCCGCCGCCGGGCGCGCGGAGCTGGCCGACCGGCGGCCGGACGCGGCGGTGGCGTCGCTGACCGAGGCGCTGGGGCTGTGGCGCGGCCCGGCGTTCGCGGACGTGCCGGCCACCGACGCGGTACGGGCCGAGGCCGCCCGGCTGGAGGAGTGCCGGCTGACGGCCTGGGAGGACCTGGCCGACGCGAAGCTGGCCGTGGGCCGGCATCCGGAGCTGGCCGCGGAGCTGGGCGCGCTGCTCGCGGAGCACCCGCTGCGGGAGCCGCTGTGGGGCCGGCTGATGCAGGCGCTGCACCGCTCGGGGCGGCGCTCGGACGCGCTGCGCACGTACGAGCGGGCCCGCCGGCTGCTGGTGGACGAGCTGGGCGTGGAACCGGGGGCGCAACTGCAGGAGGTGCACGCGGCGGTGCTGGCGGGCGGCGCGGAGCCGGCGCCGCGGCACGAGGTCGCGGAGCGGCCGGCGTACTGCCAGCTGCCGGCGCGCATCCCGGACTTCGTGGGGCGGCGGGAGCAGCTGGTGCAGGTGCTGCGGTGGCTGGGGCGGCCGGAGGCCGGGACGGGCCCGGCGGCCGGGTCCTGGCCCGCCGACGGGGCGGTGCCGGGCCGCGACGCGTGGCGGGTCGACGCGCGTCACCCCGCGCCGCGCACCGTCCTCGTCACCGGCGTCGCCGGCGCCGGCAAGTCCACGTTCGCGGTGCACGCCGCGCACCTGCTCCGCGACGTCTTCCCCGACGGCCAGCTGCACGCCGACCTGCGGACCGCGGCGGGGCACCCGGCCGACACCGGCGAGGTGCTGGCCTCCCTGCTCAAGACGCTCGGCATGACCGGCGCCGCCATCCCCGAGAGCCTGGAGGAGCGGGCCCGCCGCTACCGCGCGGAACTCGCCGACCGCCGCGTGCTCGTCGTCCTCGACAACGCCGACCGCGAGCGGCAGATACGCCCCCTGCTGCCCGGCACCGGCGACAGCGCCGTGCTGATCACCATCCGCGCCGGGCTCGCCGTGCTCGAAGGCGCGCTCCGCGTCGAGCTGGGCCTGCTCAGCGACGCGGAGGCGCTGGAGCTGCTGGCGCGCGCGGCCGGCGACGACCGTGCGCGCCGCGACCCCGCGGTCGCCGCGCAGATCACGGCGCAGTGCGGCCGGCTGCGGCTCGCGCTGCGCATCGCGGGCGCCCGGCTGGCGACCAGGCGGCATCTCTCGCTGCCCCGGCTGGCCGAGGCGCTGGCCGACGAGCGGCGGCGGCTGGACGAGCTGGTGGCGGGCGACCTGGAGGTACGGGCCAGCGTCACGCTAGGCTACGCGGCGCTCGACCCCGCGGCGCAGCGCGCGTTCCGGCTCCTCGGCCTGCTCGACGTGCCGACGGTGCCCGGCTGGGTCGTGGCCGCGCTCCTCGGCGACGCGGCGCCGCGCGACCCGGTGGCCCTCGCCGAGCGGTCCCTCGACGCGCTCGTCGACAACCACCTCGTGGAGGTGCACGCCCCCGACTCCGCCGCGGAACCCCGCTACCGCCTCCACGACCTGCTGCGCCTCTACGCCCGGGAGCGCGCCCACGCCCAGGAGCCGGCCGCCGAGCGGGCCGCCGCGCTCGGCCGCGTGCTCACCGCCTACCTCGACCTCGCCCGCCGCGCCGACGACGCCCTCTCCTCCGGCTTCTCCGGCCGCGTACGGGTGCCGGCGCCGCACCACCGCCCCCCGGCGGCGGAGACGGACCGGGTCGCGGCGGAGCCGCTGGCCTGGCTGGAGGCCGAACGGACCACGCTGACCGCCCTCGTCCGGCAGGCGGCCGACGCCGGCGAGACCGGCACCGCGTGGCGGCTGGCGGTGACGCTGGCGGCGTTCTTCGAGTCGTCCGCGCACTTCGACGACTGGCGCGACACCCACCGCACGGCGCTGGCGGCGGCGACCGCGGCCGGCGACCGGCTCGGCGTCGCCGTGCTCCACCGCAACCTGGGCGAGCTGGAGACCGTGCAGGACCACTACGGGGAGGCGGTGGCGGCGTTCAAGCGGTCGCTGAAGGAGTTCGCGGCGCTGGACCGCCCGCGCGCGGTCCCGCGGGCGAAGCCCGGCGCCCGCCCGGCCGCGGGCGGCCACCACCCCGCCGAGTCCGCCGCGGCGGCGGGCC
>NZ_BAAAPF010000335.1:0-7504 GCF_039531005.1 Streptomyces synnematoformans | reverse complement strand
CCGTCCGCCACCGCCACCGCCGCCGACGTCGGCGGCCCCGGCGCCCCCGCCGCCCGCGGCCTCCGGCGGGGCGGTCGACGTGTGCGCCGTCGGGGAGGCCTACGGCGGCTGGGCTCCCGGCAGCCGGGAGGCGGCGGCGTGCGCGGAGTACTTCGGGCGCTGAGCGCTGCTCCCCCGGGGAGGGCGCACCCGCCCGGCGCCCGGGACGTACCGGACGTCAGTCCCGGCCCGGCCCCAGGTCCGGGATCCGCCAGTCGACCGGGGCGTGGCCCTGCGCGGCCACCGCCTCGTCGATCTGCGTGAACGGTCGGGAGCCGAAGAACTTCTTCGCCGACAGCGGCGACGGGTGCGCCCCCTGGACCACGGCGTGCCGGGCCGTGTCGATCAGCGGCAGCTTCTTGCGCGCGTACGCCCCCCACAGCACGAACACCGCCGGGTCCGGCCGCTCCACGACGGCGCGGATGACCGCGTCGGTGAACTCCTCCCAGCCCTGGCCCTTGTGCGAGTTCGCCTCGCCCTCGCGCACCGTCAGCACCGCGTTCAGCAGCAGCACGCCCTGCTCGGCCCACGGCATCAGGTACCCGTTGTCCGGGACCGGGTGGCCGAGGTCGTCGCGCAGCTCCTTGAAGATGTTGCGCAGGGACGGCGGGGTGCGCACCCCCGGCCGCACGGAGAAGCACAGCCCGTGGCCCTGCCCGGGTCCGTGGTACGGGTCCTGGCCGAGGACGAGGACCTTCACCCGCTCGTACGGGGTGGCGTCGAGGGCGGCGAAGACCTCTTCGCGCGGCGGGTACACCGGCCCGCGGGCGCGCTCCTCCTCGACGAACGACTCAAGACGCCGGAAGTAGGGCTTGTCGAGTTCCTTGGCGAGGATGTCCTGCCAGGACGGGGGGAGCATCGGGGACACGGGTGCGGGACCTCCGGTCGGTGCAGCAGATCGGTTCGGTGGGGCGTTGCGCAGCAGACGGTACCGCCCGGCACCGACAGCTCCCCTACCAACTGGTCTTCTTGTACAGCTCCCACATCCGCATGATCGTCGAGGCGTCCAGGCTCCACTCCACCCCGGCGACGTCGTCGTGCGCCGCGATGTACTGCCGGGCCTGCCACAGCGGCAGCAGCCGGGCGTCCTCGGCGAGGATCTCCTGCGCCCGGGCGAACTGCTCGTTCACCCCCGCCCGGTCCGCCTCGCGGCGCGAGGTGGGCAGCAGCTCCTCGGTGATCTCCGCGTTCTCGTACGGCGTGCCGAGGGCGTTGCGCTCGCCGGTGAAGGGCGCGATGTAGTTGTCCGGGTCCGGGAAGTCGGGGGACCAGCCGCGGCCGAAGACGGCGTACTCGCCCTTGTTGTACGCGGCGGCGAACTGCTCCCACTTCCGGCCCTTCACGGTGACCTCGAACAGCCCGCTGCCGTCCAGCTGCCGCTCCAGCTCCTTGAACTGCCGGGCCATCACCGAGCCGTACCGGTCGCTGGTGTACCACAGCGTCAGCGGCACCGGCTCGGTGATCCCCGCCTGTTCCAGGGTCGCGGCCGCCGCGTCGGGGTCCGGCTCGCCGTAGCGGTCGAAGAAGGCGGTGGTGTGGCCGGCGATGCCGCGCGGGATCATCGAGTACAGCGGCTCCGCGGTGCTGCCGTAGACCCTGCGCACGAGCGCGTCGCGGTCGATCGCCTGGGCGACGGCGTGCCGGACGGCGAGGCTGTCGGCGTACTCGTGCTCGGGGTTGAAGACCAGGTAGTGGATCTCCGGCATGACGACCCGGCTGAGCGCGATCGAGCCCTCCTCGTACGCCGCCTTCTCCAGCTCCGGCACCCGGTCCGGCGGCAGCCCGCGGTACGTGACGTCGATGTCGCCCTTCTTGAGCGCGTCGGTCATCGCGCCGGAGTCGTCGAAGTAGTGGATGCTGACGGAGTCGTTGCGCAGCTCCGCGTCGCCCCGGTAGCCGGAGTTGCGCTCCAGCTCGGCCACCGACCCCTCCTCGTACGACGCGAGCGTGTACGGCCCGGAGCCGACGAGGGTGCCCTCGTCGGCCAGCGCGTCCGCCGGGTACGTCTCGGGGTCGACGATCGAGGTGGCGGGGGCGGCGAGGATGAACGGGAAGGTCGCGTCGGAGCGCTTGAGATGGAAGGTGACGGTCCGGTCCCCTCGGGTCTCGACCTTCTCCAGGCTCTCCAGCAGCCCGGCGGGGCCGGTCTCGGCGTTGATGGCGAGCACCCGGTCGAAGGAGTGCTTCACGGCCGCGGCGTCGAGCGGGTTGCCGTTGGAGAAGGTGAGGTCCGCGCGCAGCCGGCAGCGGTACGTGCGGCTGTCCGAGCCGGTGAAACCGCAGCTCTTCGCCGCGTCCGGCTGCGGCACCGCGCCGGTGCCGGCGTAGTGCATGAGCGTCTGGTAGACGTTGCGGTACAGCTCCCAGCTGCCGTCCCACGCGGCCGCCGGGTCGAGCGTGCTGGGCGCGCTCGTCGTGCCCACGTCGATGTGCCGCTCGTCGTCGTCCGACGCCGGCAGGTTGCCGCAGCCGGCCAGCAGCGAGACGGGTATCAGCGCCGCGGCGACCCGCCGCGGGCCCGACCGAAAGAACACGTGCCGCCCCCTCCTTGCACCTGTTCGATGGGGTGCGCAGACCCTACCCCACGGCCGGTGGATCACGGACCCCCCGGAACAGCGCTGTTATCCGGGGGAAACGTGTGCGGCGGACGCGGCGGGCGGTTCAGCCGACGCCGGCGTTGAGGAAGATCCCGCCCTCGATGGCGAGCGTCTGCCCGGTGATCCAGCCGGCCTCGTCGGAGAGGAGGAAGGCCGCGGCGCCGGCGACGTCCCCGGGGACGCCGAGCCGCCCCAGCGGGTAGCCGGCGGCGGCCTCCTCCTCGCGGCCCTCGTACAGCGCGACCGCGAACTTCGTCTTCACCACGCCCGGGGCCAGCGCGTTGACCCGGACGACCGGCGCGAACTCGTGCGCGAGCTGCATGGTCATGTTGATCATCGCGGCCTTGCTCATGCCGTACGGGCCGACGAACGGCGAGGCCGAGAGCCCGGCGACGGAGGCGATGTTGACGATCGCGCCGCCGTGCTCGCGCTGCCACGCCCGGTACGTCTGCTGGGCGAAGCCCAGGGCGGACAGCACGTTCGTCTCGTAGACCTTGGCCACCGCGCCCAGGTCGGCGTCGGCGATGGGGCCGAACACCGGGTTGGTGCCGGCGTTGTTGACCAGGTAGTCGACCCGGCCGAACGCCTCCACCGTACGGGCCACGGCCTCGGCCTGGTGCTCCTCGTGGTGCGCCTTGCCGGCCACGCCGATGGCGCGGCCCGCGCCGAGCCACTCCACGGCGTCCTGGAGCGCCTCCTCGCCGCGGCCGGTCAGGCACACCCGGTGGCCGCGGGCGACCAGCGCCTCGGCGATGCCGTAGCCGATGCCGCGGCTCGCGCCGGTGATCAGGGCGACCCGGCCGCTGTCCGCGGCCCGCGGCGCGTCCGCGGCGCCGCCGCTCTGCTGCTGCGTCATGTCCTCGTCCTCCGGCCTCAGTCGAGCGGCCCGCCGGCCACGTACAGCACCTGGCCGGAGACGAAGCCGGCGTCGTCGCCCGTGAAGTAGGCGATGGCGCCGGCGATGTCGTCCGGGTGCCCGACGCGCTGCACGGGGATCTGGGCGGCGGCCGCGGCCTGGAAGTCCTCGAAGTCCATGCCGACCCGGGCGGCCGTCTGGGCGGTCATCTCGGTGGCGATGAACCCGGGCGCGACGGCGTTGGCCGTGACCCCGAACTTGCCCAGCTCCTTGGCCAGGGTCTTGGTGAAACCCTGCAGCCCGGCCTTGGCGGCGGAGTAGTTGACCTGGCCGCGGTTGCCGAGCGCGGAGCTGCTGGAGAGGTTGACGATGCGGCCGAAGCCGGCGTCCACCATGTGCTTCTGGCAGGCCCGGGACATCAGGAACGCGCCGCGCAGATGCACGTTCATGACCGTGTCCCAGTCGTCCTCGCTCATCTTGAACAGCAGGTTGTCGCGGAGCACGCCGGCGTTGTTGACCAGGACGACGGGCGGGCCGAGTGCGGCGGCGACGCGGGCGACGGCCGCCTCGACGGCGGCGGCGTCGGCGACGTCGCAGCCGACGGCCAGGGCGGTGCCGCCGACCGCGGTGATCTTCCCGACGGTGTCCGCACAGGCGCCCTCGTCGAGGTCCAGCACGGCGACGGCGTGCCCCTCGCGGGCCAGGCGGACGGCGGTGGCGGCGCCGATGCCGCGCGCCGCGCCGGTGACGATCGCGACCCTTCCGGTGGTGGACATCCTGGTGTTCTCCTCGCGCTGGCTGGTGCCGGGGGGGGCTGCCCGACAGTCGGTGAGCAACCGCTTAGTAGGTTCGGCACGTGACGCTAGAAGTCCGGCCCCGCCGTGTCAACGGGGCGCCGCTGCGGCGCGCGCCGCAGCGCCGCCGTACGCGGTGCCGTGTGCGGCGTGTCACGCGCGGCGGGTCGCGTACGGCGGGTCGCGTACGAACCGGTCAGGCGGGCACGCGGACCAGCAGCCCCAGCAGCCGTTCCGCCTCCGCCTCCGGGTCCTCGGTCAGCCCCGAGTGCACCGGCCCCGGCTGCACCACCGTGCTGCGCGGCGCGACGAGCCAGCGGAAGCGCCGCCCCGCGTCGTCCCCGGCTGCCTGCCCGGCCTGCGCGCCGCCGCAGCACACCTCCTCCACGCCGCGCAGCGCGGCCCGTACCCCCGCGACGTCGGCCCCGGGGTCGAGCGCGAGCAGGCGGCGCTCGTCCAGGTGGGTACGCGCACCGAGATAGGAGTGCGCCCGGCAGTAGACGAGCACCCCGGCGTTGATCTGCTCGCCGCGTTCGATCCGCGGGACGACGCGCAGCAGCGCGTACTCGAAGACCTCGCGCCCGCTCATCGCGCCCCCTTCCGCGGCAGCTTCCCCTTCAGCCACTCCGGCGCCTTCGACGGCCCGTCCTGGCTGCGTTCGCCCACCACGGTCAGCTCGTGCACCCGTGCGGCGCGGGCGGCCAGCGTCTCGACGTACGCGGCCCGCACCTCCGCGGGCGAGGAGAAGCCCGGCTCGTCCGCCAGCCACTCGTCCGGCACCTCCGCCGCCGTCGCGGCCAGCAGCTTCGCGGTCACCCGCGGCGCCAGTTCGGCCGCCGCGGCGGCCACGTCCGGGCCGAAGGGGGCGAGGGCGTGGTCGGAGGCGTCGTACGGCTTGTCGGCGGCGGCCGCGGCGGAGGGCCAGTTGTGGTGCCAGATCAGGCTGGCGCCGTGGTCGATGAGCCACAGGTCGCCGTGCCAGACGAGCATGTTGGGGTTGCGCCACGACCGGTCGACGTTGCCGACGAGCGCGTCGAACCACACCACCCGCCCGGCCTCCGCGGCGTCCACCCGGAAGGCCAGCGGGTCGAAGCCGAGCGAGCCGGGCAGGAAGTCCATGCCGAGGTTGAGCCCTCCGCTGGCCTTCAGCAGCTCCTGCACCTCCTCGTCCGGCTCGGAGCGGCCGATGACCGGATCGAGCTGGAGCCCGACCAGCTCCGGCACCCGCAGCCCGAGCCGGCGCGCGAGCCCGCCGCTGATCACCTCGGCGACCAGCGTCTTACGGCCCTGTCCGGCGCCGGTGAACTTCATGACGTACGTACCGAGATCGTCTCCCTCGACGATCCCGGGAAGCGATCCGCCCTCGCGCAGCGGCGTGACATAGCGGGTCGCGACGACCTCTCTCAGCATTCTCCCAGGCAACCCGTCTCTTCAGCCTTGCAATCCACGGCCAGCTTCGGAGGCGGGTGGCAGGGGAGAACTTCTCCCTGCTTCCCGAGCAGTCCCTCGACAGCAGCGCGGCCCTCACTCCCGGCCTCCGGCACGAAGTGAACATAGTAACCGAGGGTGATCACGGGCGCGGAGTGCCGGGGCGGAAGCGGGCGAGGTCGAAGCTCGTCGACTACGGCCTGGTCGGCGGTGCTGGGGGGGGGACCGGTCCCGCATCCCGACGCCTCGTTCTTCGACGATCTCGGCGGCGCGTCCCTCCCGGCTGCGGGCTTTCGCCCAGGCGTGCCGCAACGCCCCGCCCGTGGCCACCGGACGGGCGGGGCCGGGGTGCGTCTGCGGCTACCGGCCGGTGAAGTGCGGTTCACGCTTCTCCAGAAACGCGCGCATGCCCTCCTTCTGGTCCCGGGTGGCGAACAGCGCGTGGAACAGCCGCCGCTCGAACAGCAGCCCTTCGCGCAGCGGCACCTCCTGCGCACGGCCCACGGCCTCGCGGGCGGACCGCACCGCGGGAGCGCTGCGCGCCGCGATGGCGGACGCCACGTCGAGCGCCTCGTCCGCCAGCCGGTCCGCGGGGACGATGCGGGCGACAAGGCCTGCCCGCTCGGCCTCGGCGGCGTCCATGGTGCGTCCGGTGAGGATCAGGTCCATGGCCTTCGCCTTGCCGACGGCACGGATCAGCCGCTGGGTGCCGCCGATACCGGGCATCACTCCGAGGGCCAGCTCCGGCTGGCCGAACACGGCGGAATCGGCCGCGACGACGAGGTCGCACATCATCGCCAGCTCGCAGCCGCCGCCCAGCGCGTAGCCGCTGACCGCCGCCACGGTGGGAGTGCGCAAGGCGCAGAAGGCGTCCCAGCCGGCGAAGTAGTCCTCCTCCGCCATCTCGGCCGCCGACCTCGCCGCCATCTCCCGGATGTCGGCCCCGGCGGCGAAGGCACGCTCGGAGCCGGTGACGACGAAACAGCCGACGCCCGGGTCGGCGTCCAGCTCGCCGAGCGCCCCGGTCAGCTCCTCCATCAGCGCGCTGCTGAGCGCGTTGAGGACCTCGGGCCGGTGCAACCGGGCGGTCACGACGGCCGGGTTCTTCTCGTTCCTCTCGATCTTCACGTGTTCCACCGCTGCCTCCTGGTGTCCGTGTGCGGTCGGTCGGGTCACGAGTCCCAGATCGCGCCGTATGCCGGGATGCCGCGGCTCTCCAGGGCGTGCACGACCC
Organism: Streptomyces synnematoformans; assembly: GCF_039531005.1. NCBI lineage: Bacteria > Bacillati > Actinomycetota > Actinomycetes > Kitasatosporales > Streptomycetaceae > Streptomyces > Streptomyces synnematoformans. The sequence goes on along the minus strand of NZ_BAAAPF010000335.1, from coordinate 556 downwards.
GCCACGTGAGCTTCTTGTTGGAGATGCAGATCACCGCCTCGGCGCCGGACCTCTCGTAGGCCCAGTACGCCAGGCGCACCATGTCGGGCTTGCCCCGCTCGTCGGTGTCCCAGATGAACGCGTCGGGCTGGACGGCGAGGATGTCGTCGATGAGCGGGTCTCCGTAGGTGCGGCGGGGGTTGCGGGTGGACCACACCAGGGTGGCCGGTACCTGCTGCGCCAGCAGGTGCGGCAGGCACGGACCTATACCGCTGCCGGTGGCGACGTAGACCACCTTGGTGAAGAGCCGTTCTATGTTGGCGACGCCCGCCGTCGTGATGCCCTTGACCCAGAGCTGCCGGGGCGCGTCGTCGATCAGCCGCCCGGTCCAGTCCCCGGCACGCGAGACCGTCAGGTGAAAGCCGTCCTCGCCGGGGACGGGGACGTTCGCGAAGGAGTGCCACTCCAGCAGCGGGCTGCGGCTGACCGCCGTGGAGGACCCGGCGAACGGCGTCTCGCCGTTTATGTTGGCACTTCAATCTGTCTCACAGATCACGCAGTTACGTGGGTGCAACTG
>NZ_BAAAPF010000334.1:0-7513 GCF_039531005.1 Streptomyces synnematoformans | reverse complement strand
CGGTGTACTCCGAGGCGTGGGCGGAGCTGCGCGCCATGGCGGCGCCGGGGCGGCACTTCCTGTCGTTCGACGGCCGCGACGGCGGGCGCAGCGCCGAGGTGTTCGGCGACCTGGCGCACGCCCGGCGGATCGCCGTCCTCGTACCCGGCACGGACACCGGCCTCGACTCGTACGGGCGCTTCCGCGCCGGCGCCGAGGCGCTGCGCCGCGCGCTACGCGACCGCGCGGCCGGGGCCCTGGACAGCACCCCGGACGCACCGGACGCACCGGACGCACCGGACGCACCGGGCCGTCCGCCGGCCGGCGCCCCCCGCGCGGGCCCCCGGTCGCCCGTCAGGGTTCCGGCCTCCGCCGGACCCCCGCCCGCGGGCGCGCGCTCCCCCTGCTGTCCGCCCGGCTGCTGTCGTCCGGTGTCCGTCACCCACGTACTCCCGCCAGTTGGTCCGCCCGCGGCCGGCCCGCCCCGTCGCGGGCCGGCCGTGGGCGGAGGCCGCCGACCGCGCGGTCAGAGCGCGTCGGGGCCGCGCTCGCCCGTTCGTACCCGTACCGCCGTGTCGACCGGTACGCTCCACACCTTGCCGTCGCCGATCTTGCCGGTGCGCGCGGCCTTCATCACGACCTCGACCAGCTGTTCGGCGTCGTCGTCCGCGACCAGCACCTCGATACGCACCTTCGGCACGAGGTCGACGGTGTACTCCGCGCCCCGGTACACCTCGGTGTGGCCGCGCTGCCTGCCGTAGCCGCTGGCCTCCGTGACCGTCAGCCCCTGCACCCCGAAGGCCTGCAGGGCCTCCTTCACCTCGTCCAGCCGGTGCGGCTTGATCACTGCCGTGATGAGCTTCACGCGTCCACCCTCTTCTCCGCGGCCGCGGCCGCCCTGTCCGTACCCGTCGGCTGACCGCCCACGGCCGCCGTCGCCGGCGCGCCGGCCGCCGCGGAGCCGACGCCGCTGTAGTCGTACGCGCTCTCCGCGTGCTGCGACTGGTCGACGCCCGCCAGCTCCTCGTCCTCGCTGACCCGGAAGCCCATCAGCCGGTCGATGCCCTTGGCAAGCAGCCAGGTGACGACGAACGTGTAGACGAGCACCACGCCCGCGCCGGCCGCCTGCCGGCCGAGCTGCTCCAGCCCGCCGCCGTAGAACAGACCGATGTCGTCGATGGCGAAGAAGCCGATCGCGAGGGTGCCGACGATCCCGCCGACCAGGTGGACGCCGACGACGTCGAGCGAGTCGTCGTAGCCCAGCTTGTACTTCAGGCCCACGGCCCAGGCGCAGACGACACCCGCGATGATCCCGATGGCCACCGCGCCCACGGCGTTCACGGACGCGCCGGAGGGGGTGATCGCCACCAGGCCGGCGATGGCGCCGGACGCCGCGCCGAGCATGGTGACGGAGCCGTGCCGCAGCTTCTCGTAGATCAGCCAGCCGACGACCGCGGCGCCGGTGGCGACCTGGGTGTTGAAGAGCATCGTCGCGGCGACGCCGTCGGCGGCCAGCTCGGAGCCGGCGTTGAAGCCGAACCAGCCGAACCACAGCAGCGCGGCGCCCAGCAGCACGAAGGGCAGGTTGTGCGGGCGCATCGGGTCCTTCTTGAAGCCGACGCGCTTGCCGACGACGAGGACGGCCGCGAGGGCCGCGACGCCGGCGTTGATGTGCACGGCGGTGCCGCCCGCGAAGTCGATGGCCTTGATGTCGCCGTTCAGGCCGATGAAGCCCTCGGGGCCCCAGACCCAGTGGGCGACGGGGAAGTAGACGACCGTGACCCACAGGGCGATGAACAGGGCCCAGGCGGTGAACTTCACCCGGTCCGCGAGGGCGCCGCTGATGAGCGCGGGGGTGATGATGGCGAACATCAGTTGAAAGGCCGCGAACGCCAGCACCGGGATGCCCTCGTCGCCGCCCGTCAGCGTGTCCGGGGTGATCTCCGCCATCCCGACGTGGTCGAGGTTGCCGAGGATGCCTCCGCCGATGTCGTCGCCGAAGGTGAGGCTGTAGCCGTACAGCACCCACAGGATGCTGACGATGCCCAGCGAGACGAAGCTCATCATCAGCATGTTCAGGGTGCTCTTGACCCGCACCATGCCCCCGTAGAAGAAGGCAAGACCGGGCGTCATCAACATGACCAGCGCCGCGCTGATCAGGACGAATGCGGTATCAGCGCCATTCAACGTCGCTTCTCCTCTGCGTGCGGCCCGTGCGGGCTGAAAGGTTGGGGCCGGGAATGCGCAAGAGGCTGGCGCAGCGGGGTTTCCGCCACCGCCCCCCGGTGTTTCGGGAGTGTGACGAAGGCCGCGGAGGTGTTACGGGGCGATGAACTCCCCGTGGGCGCGGGGCGGCGCGGTTATTCTCAGCCGCACCACGGGGGGCGGCCCGTCCGGGGGACGGGCCGGGTGTCCTGGAAGCCGCGGGCGGGTTCTCAGCCGGCGGCTTCCAGGGTCTCCGGCAGCTCGCGGGCGAGCCGGTCGGCGAGGTCGGCGACCTCGCCCACGCCGCCGTAGCGGCGCACGGCGGTGTCGACGGTTCTGCGCAGCCGGGTGTTGACCCGCTCGGAGCGCACCTGCCGGGCCACGGTCAGGGCCTTGCCGGCGCACAGCGCGCACCGCTCGGGCTGCTCCTCCAGCAGGTGGACGGTGGCTAGGCCGACGAGGTTGAGCGCGTACGAGCGGCGGCGTTCGGCGTCGGCGGCGAACAGTTCGACGGCGCGCGCCATGACGGGCCGGGCGAGGGCGGCGTAGGTGGGGCTGCGGCCGGCGACGTACGCGAGGTCGCGGTAGGAGTGGGCGTTCTCGCTGTGCAGTTCGGCCTCGGAGAAGAAGCGGAGCCAGTCGGGCTCGGGGTGGCCGGGGTCGATCTCGGTGAAGCAGTCCTCGGCCATGCGGACGGCGCGGTGGCAGCGGTCGGGCCGGCCGAGGTTGGCGTACGCGCGGGCCTCCATCGCATACAGCATCGACTGGGTGCGGGCGGTGGCGCTGTCGCGGCTGCCGTACTGCGCGAGGTGGACCAGTTCCAGGGCGTCGTCGGCGCGGCCGAGGTGGATCATCTGGCGGGCCATGCTGGACAGGACGTACGCGCCGAGCGGCCGGTCGCCGGCCTCCTTGGCGGCGTGCAGGGCGAGGACGAAGTACTTCTGGGCGGTGGGCTGGAGGCCCACGTCGTAGCTCATCCAGCCGCCGAGCTGGGAGAGTTCGGCGGTGATGCGGAACAGCCGGCCGGTGACGGCGGGCGGGTGCGGCTCCTGCAGCAGGTCGGTGATCTCGTGCAGGTGGCCGATGACGGCCTTGCGGCGCAGGCCGCCGCCGCACTGGGCGTCCCACTGGCGGAACATGGCGGTGGTGGTCTCCAGCAGGTCCAGCTCGGGGTCGGAGAGCGCGACGGGGCGCCCGGGACCGGCGGGCCCGGCACCGGGCGCGGCGGCGGAGGCGGCCGGTCCGGGGAGGGCCGGGGGGCCAGCGGGGGCCGCGGGGGGCTGGGCCAGCCAGCGCTGCATGGGCTCGACCAGGACGGGTCCGGCGGCGACGTTCAGGGAGGTACCGAGGAAGCCGCGGCGGGCGAGCATGAGGTCGCTGCGCGAGAACTCGCTGATCTGCTCGACGGTCTCCCGGGCGTTCCAGGGCAGGTCGATGCCGGAGACCGCGGGGCGGGGGCGGGCGGCGTGCAGGCCGAGCTGGTCGACGCCCACGACGCAGCCGAAGCGCTCGGAGAACAGTTCGGAGAGGATCCGCGGGATCGGCTCGCGCGGCTGCTCGCCGTCGAGCCAGCGGCGGACGCGGGAGGTGTCGGTGCTGATGTGGTGCGCGCCGAGCCGGCGGGCGCGGCGGTTGACCTGCCGGGCCAGCTCGCCCTTGGACCAGCCGCTGCGCATGAACCAGGAGGTCAGCTCCTCATTGGGGCTCTTGCCCGCGCCGGTGGCGCCGGTCCGGCTGCCGCCCGTGCCGTCCAACTCCAACGCCCCCATCCCGCCTCGGCCGTCGTGGTGCCTCCGGATTATCCCCGGAACCGGAGCCCCCGAAGCCCGGTGGGAATTCCTGCCGTTGGCATATCCATCTGTCGCATGCCGCCGTCGCCGACACCGAAAGTAATCCTACGATCACCGTTTCGCGAGCGGGGTTCGGGAATCGCCACCATTCGCCACCCCTACGAGTGAACACCGCGCCAGGGACACGCGGTTGACTTGACGAGGGACGACATCGCAACCGGCGGGGTGGTGTCCGGCGGGGCGCGCGCCACGGGTCACGCTACCCTCCGGCGCGCCATCACACCCCGGATGCACCTCCCTGACAGCACAGTGTTACCAGCAAACTGCTGTGGGTGAGACAGGTGCAGTAACCAACCGCACCGGCGAGCAGTTGGAGGGGGCATGGGTTTCACGATCGGCGGTATCCGCGGGCGACGCGACATCGGATCCGGCCGGCGCGGCACCCGTACGTCCGCCGGGCACGCGGCGACGGCCGTGGCGGAGTACACCGGCCTGTGGGGCTGGGACGTGCTGCCCGGCGCCCCCCTGGTGCGCGCCCCCGGCGGCGGGCGCGTCTGCTCCTGCGCCGCGGGCGGCGCCTGCCCCGCCCCCGGCGAGCACCCGCTGCCCGACGCCCGTCCCGTCCCCGCCGGCACCCCGCTGGACGAGGTGGCCGACGCCTGGGCGGACCCGCCCGGGGCCGCGGTGCTGCTGCCGGTGGGCCGGGCGTTCGACGCCCTGGAGGTCAGCGCCGCCGCCGGGCGGCGGGCACTGCCGCGGCTGGAGCGCATGGGGCTGCCGCTCGGCCCCGTCAGCGTCGCCCCCGACGGGCGGGCGCACTTCTTCGTCGCCCCCGGCGCCGCCGCCGAGCTGCCCCGGCTGCTGTACCGCATGGGCTGGGACGGCGCCCGGCTCGACCTGCGCGGCCTCGGCCCCGGCGACCACCTGCTGGCCCCGCCCTGCGACCTGCGCGGCCTCGGCCCGGTGCGCTGGCTGCGCCCGCCGACGCTGGACACGGCCGGCGGCCCGCCGCCGGCACGGCTGCTGCTGGGCACCCTGGCGTACGCGCAGAGCTGCTGGCTGCGCTCGGGCTGACGCCGGCGGCGCGCCGCCCGGGCGCGGCCCGGCGGCCACCGCCCGCCCGGCTCAGTCGCCGACCAGCGCGTCCACGAACGCCTCGGGCTCGAACGGCGCCAGGTCGTCCGCGCCCTCCCCCAGGCCCACGAGCTTGACCGGCACGCCCAGCTCCCGCTGCACCGCGATCACGATGCCGCCCTTGGCGGTCCCGTCCAGCTTGGTCAGCACCAGCCCGGTGATGTCCACGACCTCCGCGAAGACCCGCGCCTGCACCAGCCCGTTCTGCCCGGTGGTGGCGTCCAGCACCAGCAGCACCTCGCCGACCGGCCCGTGCTTCTCCACCACCCGCTTGACCTTGCCCAGCTCGTCCATGAGCCCGGTCTTGGTGTGCAGCCGCCCGGCGGTGTCGATGAGCGCCGCGTCGGCGCCCTCGTCGATGGCCTCCTTCACCGCGTCGTACGCGACGGACGCCGGGTCTCCGCCCTCCGGCCCGCGCACGGTACGGGCGCCGACCCGCTCGCCCCACGTCTGCAGCTGGTCCGCGGCGGCGGCCCGGAAGGTGTCGGCGGCGCCGAGCACCACGGACTTGCCGTCGGCGACCAGCACCCGGGCGAGCTTGCCGGTGGTGGTGGTCTTGCCGGTGCCGTTCACGCCGACGACCAGCACGATGCCCGGCACCTCGGCGCCCTCGGGGCCGACGGACTCGTCGGTGTGCACCGTCCGGTCCGCCTCCGTGCCGACGAGCGTCAGCAGCTCCTCGCGCAGCAGCGCCCGCAGCTCCTCGGGCGTGCGCGTACCCAGCACCTTGACGCGCTCGCGCAGCCGCTCGACCAGCTCCTGCGTCGGCTGCACGCCGACGTCGGCGGTCAGCAGCGTGTCCTCGATCTCCTCCCAGGTGTCCTCGTCGAGGTGTTCGCGGGAGAGGAGGCCGAGCAGCCCCTTGCCCAGGGAGTTCTGCGAGCGGGCCAGCCGGGCGCGCAGCCGTACGAGCCGACCCGCCGCCGGGGCGGGGACCTCCGGCTCGGGCGGCGCCTCGGGTGCCGGCGGCTCGGCGACGGCGGTGCCGGCGGCGGCTGTGCCCTCGCCGGGCAGGCCCACCTCTTCGATGGTCCTGCGCTTCTCGTCGCTCGGCTCCCCCGCCTCGTCGCCGACCTGCGGCTCGGCGGGGGGCCGTGGGCCGGGCGACGGCGGCGGCGCGGGCGGCTGCTTCCGGCGGCGGGAGCCGACGACCAGGCCGCCCGCGGCGAGCACGGCGACGACGGCAATGGCGATGACGATGAGGATGATGTCCATAACGCACACCAGTATCGCCCGCCCGCGCGGTCCGCGAAGCACCCCGCCCGCTTCCGGCTCCGCGGGGGCCGCCCGCCGGCGGTCAGCTGAGCCGCTGGCTGATCACCTTGGAGACGCCGTCGCCCTGCATCGAGACGCCGTAGAGGACGTCGGCGACCTCCATCGTGCGCTTCTGGTGCGTGATCACGATGAGCTGCGAGGTGCGCTGCAGCTCCTGCATGAGCCGCACCAGGCGCTGCAGGTTGGTGTCGTCCAGCGCCGCCTCGACCTCGTCCATCACGTAGAAGGGGCTCGGCCGGGCCATGAAGATCGCCACCAGCATCGCCACCGCCGTCAGCGACCGCTCGCCGCCGGAGAGCAGCGACAGCCGCTTGACCTTCTTGCCCGGCGGGCGCGCCTCCACCTCCACGCCGGTGTTGAGCATGTCGTCCGGGTCGGTGAGGACGAGGCGGCCCTCGCCGCCGGGGAAGAGGCGGGAGAAGACGCCCTCGAACTCGCGGGCGGTGTCGTGGAAGGCGTCGGTGAAGACCTGCTCGACGCGCTCGTCGACCTCCTTGACCACCTGCAGCAGGTCGGCCCGGGTGCGCTTGAGGTCGTCGAGCTGCTCGGTGAGGAACTTGTGCCGCTCCTCCAGCGCCGCGAACTCCTCCAGCGCCAGCGGGTTGACCTTGCCAAGCTTGGTGTACGCGCGCTCCGCGGCCTTCAGCCGCTTCTCCTGCTCGGCGCGCACGTACGGCCGCGAGCCGTCTCGCGGGTGCGACCCCGCGGCGGAGCCGCTGTCGGACTCTGCCTCGGGCAGTTCCTCGCCCTCCGCGGGCAGCGACGGCGGTACGGGCTGGTCCGGCCCGTACTCGGCCACCAGGTCGGCGGGCTCGACGCCCAGCTCCTCCAGCGCCCGGCCCTCCAACTGCTCGATGCGCAGCCGCTTCTCCGCGCCGAGCACCTCGCCGCGGTGGACGGAGTCGGTCAGCTTGTCCAGCTCGTCGGCCAGCTCGCGGGAGAGCCGGCGCTGCCGGCCGAGGTCCTGCTCGCGCTCGGCGCGCGCCCGCTCGGCGGCGGTGCGCTCCTCCTCGGCGCGGGCGAGGGAGACCTCGACGTGCGCGAGGAGCTGCCGGGCGCCGGCTCCGACGGCGGTGGCGACGGCCGCCTCGTGCCGCAGCCGGGCGCGGCGCCGCTCGGCGCGGGTGCGG
>NZ_BAAAPF010000333.1:0-7535 GCF_039531005.1 Streptomyces synnematoformans | reverse complement strand
CGCCCGGCGGCCGCCGTGCCGCGGCCCGCCGCCCGCGCCGTCCCGCGCAGCCGGGCCGCCGTTCTCACCGTCGCCCTCGCCGTCGCGCTCCTCGCCGCCGCCGTCCTCGCCGCCGGCGTCGGCGCGTACCACCTCTCCCCCGGCGACGTCCTGTCCTCCGCGGCCCACCGCCTGCGGCTCGGCGGCGACGGTCTCGGCCGCGTCGGCGAGAGCGTGCTGTGGAACGTCCGGCTCCCCCGCGTCGTGCTCGCGCTGCTCGTCGGGGCGTCGCTGGGCTGCGCCGGCGCGCTCATGCAGGGCGTGTTCGGCAACCCGCTGGCCGAACCCGGGGTGATCGGCATCTCGATGGGCGCGGCGGTCGGCGCGGTCGCGGCCATCGCCCTGGGCATCGACGTCTTCGGCAACTGGACCGTCTCCGCCTTCGCGTTCGTCTCCGGGCTCGCCACCGTGCTGCTGGTCTACGCCCTCTCCCGCTCCGGCGGGCGCACCGAGGTCGTCACGCTCATCCTCACCGGCATCGCCGTCAACGCCTTCGCGGGCGCGCTCATCGGCCTGTTCATCTTCTTCGCCGACAACGCGCAGGTCACCCAGATCACCTTCTGGCAGCTCGGCTCGCTCTCCCAGGCCACGTGGCCGAAGGTGCTGGCCGTGCTGCCGTGCGCGGCCGTCGGCCTGGCCGTCGCGCCGCTGTACGCGCGGAAGCTGGACCTGCTCGCCCTCGGCGAACGGCCCGCGCGGCACCTCGGGGTGGACGTGGAGCGGCTGCGGATCGCGCTCGTGCTCGTGGTCGCGCTGCTGACGGCCGCCGCGGTGGCGGTGGCGGGCGTGATCACGTTCGTGGGGCTGCTGGTGCCGCACCTGCTGCGGATGGCCGCGGGCCCCGGGCACCGGTTCCTGATACCGGGCAGCGCGCTCGGCGGCGCGCTGGTGTTGGTCGTCGCGGACCTCGCGGCGCGTACCGTCGCGGAGCCGGCGGAGCTGCCGCTCGGCGTGCTGACGGCGCTGGTGGGCAGCCCGTTCTTCTTCTGGCTGCTGCGCCGGACCCGCCGCCGGCAGGGAGGCTGGGCATGATCCGCACACTGCTGGGGGCCCGCCAGGACCGGCGCCCGCCGGAGCCGCTGCCGGCCGGCGGCACCGCCGCCGAGGCGCGGGGCCTGGTCGTCCGGCTCGGCGGCCGGACCGTGCTCGACGGCGTCGCGCTGACCGCGACCGCCGGCCGGCTCACCGCCCTCGTCGGGCCCAACGGCGCCGGGAAGTCGACGCTCCTCGCCGCGCTGGCCGGCGACCTCGCGCCGGAGGCCGGCGAGGTGCTGCTCCGCGGCCGGGACGTCGCCGGCTGGGCGCCGGCGGAGCTGGCGATGCGCCGGTCGGTGCTGCCGCAGTCCGCCTCCCTGGCCTTCCCGTTCCCCGTCGGGGACGTCGTACGGATGGGCCGAGCACCCTGGTCCGGCACCCCCGCCGAGGACGCCGACGACGAGGCGGTGGCGTGGGCGCTGGCCGCGACGGAGACCGCGGAGTTCGCCGGGCGCCCCTTCGCCGAGCTGTCCGGCGGCGAGCGCGCCCGCGTCGCCCTCGCCCGCGTGCTGGCCCAGCGGGCGGGGCTGCTGCTCCTCGACGAGCCGACCGCCGCGCTCGACCTGCGCCACCAGGAGCTGGTGCTGCGGCTGGCCCGGGAGCGGGCCGCGGCGGGCGACGCCGTCGTGGTCGTCCTGCACGACCTGGGTCTCGCCGCGGCGTACGCGGACGAGGTCACCGTGCTGGACGGCGGCCGGGTGGCGGCCTCCGGGCCGCCGGCGGCGGTCTTCGACGGCGCGCTGCTCAGCGAGGTCTACCGGCACCCGGTCGAGGTTCTGGCGCACCCCCGCACGGACGCCCTCCTGGTGGTCCCGCGCCGCGAGCCGTGACCGGAGCGCGGTCCGCCCGGCCGGGCGGCGGTCAGGCCTTGCGCGCGACGCCGCCGTAGACGTCCGTGGGCTCCGGCTCCGTGCCGGCCTCGGGCCGCCACAGCGGGCAGGAGACTATCCCCGGCTCGATCAGCTCCAGGCCGTCGTAGTAGGCGCTGATCTCGTCCGGGGTGCGCAGCACGTACGGCACGGCGCCGGTGTCGTCGTACCCCTGCTGGGCCTCCTGGAGCGCCTTGTCGGTGGCCGTGCTGTCGTAGTGCACGAAGTAGCTGCCGGAGGGCAGCGCGGCCTGCAGGCGGCGCACGACGGACTTGGCCTCCTCGTAGTCCTTGATGTGGCCGAGGATCCCCATGAGCATCAGCGCCACCGGCTGCGAGAAGTCGAGGGTCTTCCCCGCCTCCTCCAGGATCGTCTCGGGCTTGTGCAGGTCAGCGTCGACGTACGTCGTCACGCCCTCCCGGGTGCTGGTCAGCAGCGCCTGCGCGTGGCGCAGCACTAAGGGGTCGTTGTCGACGTAGACGATGCGGGACTCCGGCGCCAGCCGCTGGGCGACCTGGTGGGTGTTGTCGTAGGTCGGCAGTCCGGTGCCGATGTCGAGGAACTGGCGGATGCCGGCCTCGCCGGCCACGTGGGTCACCGTGCGGATCAGGTAGTCGCGCGAGGCCCGCGCCATCGTCTCGATGTTCGGCGCGATCTGGCGGTACTCGTCGCCGGCCTGGCGGTCGACGGCGTAGTTGTCTTTCCCGCCCATCCAGTAGTTCCAGATCCGCGCCGAGTGCGGCACGGATGTGTCGATCTTGGAGAGCGCCCCCTCGGCGGGGGTGGACTGACCTTCTGCCATCGGGAAATCTCCTGCCCTGCGGCGCACGCGTGCCGCCGTTTCTCACGTACTGTCACTTCTCGGTCGTACGAGGCCGTTTCGGCCGGTGCCCCGGGGGACGGACCGGCGCGGACGGGAGGTGTGTCCGCCCCGGTCCGCTCCCCCGGTCGGAGCCGGCGGTGGCCGCCTGTTCGTCAGGCGACGAGGTAGTCGGCCTGGCCGGCCTTGGCGCCCTCAAGGAAGGCGATCATCTCTTCGCGGGTGTAGACGAGGGCCGGACCGGTCGGGTCGGTGGACTGGCGCAGCGCGACGCTGCCGTCGGGGAGCCGCTTGGCCTCGACGCAGCTGCCGCCGTTGGTGCCGCTCCAGGGCTTCTGCCAGCCCTCGGTGCCGAGTTCGGTCGCCGGGACGCCGGTACGGAAGGCCGGGGGGTCGGATCGCATGGTTCAGTACTCCTTACGCATCTTCACCAGGAGTGACCTGGTCCGGTCCACCGGATCGGCCTGGACGGCCATCCGGTCGAGTGTTTCCAGATACCCGACGACGTCATCGGCCTGGTCCACGTAGACCGCGCCGGTGAGGTTCTCCGTGTAGACGATGTCGGGCAGTTCGGTGAAGCCGAAACGGAAGTAGTGGAACGGGCCGAACGCGCCGGGGTGCGGCCCGGCCGAGAACGGCATTATCTGCACCTTCACGTTCGGCAGGTCGATCGCGTCGATCAGCCGGTCGATCTGGGCCCGCATCACGCCGGGCCCGCCGACCGGCCGGCGCAGGACCGATTCTTCCAGCACGGCCCACATCGCCGGCGCCTTCGGCGTGGTCAGCAGGTCCGCGCGGGTGGTGCGCAGCGTCACCCGCCGCTCGATGGCCTCCTCCGACTCGTTGGGGAAGCCGATGCGGAAGAGCGTGCGGGCGTAGTCGGGGGTCTGCAGGAGTCCGGGGACGTAGTGCGGCTCGTAGATGCGGATGACGGTCGCGTCGCTCTCCAGGCTCACGTACGCGCGGAACCAGTCGGGGAGGACGGTGCGGTACTTGTACCACCACCCGGGCTGATTGGCCTCCTTGGCCATCCTCAGGAAGTCGTCGGTCTCGGCGCCGGAGACGCCGTAGGTGCGCAGCAGCTCCCGCACGTACGGGATGCGCAGGCCGACCTCCGCCTTCTCCATCCGCCGCACCGTCAGCGGCGTGACGTCGATGGCCTCCGCGGCCTGCTCGAAGCTGACCTTCGCCTGCTCGCGCAGGTGCCGCAGCCGTTTGCCCAGGACCATGCGCAGCACGGTCGGGGCGCTGCCGCCACCCGAACGTGATTCGCTCACGATCCCTACCTCCCGGCCCGGTTGCTTCCCCGGGAGTGTGTCACGCTCCTTCTGAGTGTGACAGGGGGGCCGCACACATTCTGAAATTATCAGACCGAAGCTTGCGGACTGCCGTTGTCGACCGCCATAGTGAAGTGACCTGCACGCCACGCCGACCGCGCCCACGGCCCCCACCGCGGTCCGGTCGCGGGGCAGTCGGCGACTCCGGGACCCGGCCGCGACCACGGCCGGAGGGGGCACATCCTCGACCGCGTACGAACCTCCGAGGAGCGCATCGTGAGCAGCAGACTGGGCCTCGGCCTGGGGCACGAACGCCACCCGTTGCTGGGCAAGCTCGTGCTGGACCGGACCTCCGGCCGCACCGGCGTGCTCCGCGCCATCTGCCCCGAGCCCGAGACCCATTCGGTGTGGTCGAGTCCCGTGCTGCGGCCGGCCGCGGGGCCGCGGATGGCCTGGCTGGTGCCCGTGGGGGGCGGAGTGGAGTGGACGACGACGCCGGAGGCCATCGAGGAGGCGGGCGCCGAGGCGAGTGCCTGAGCGCCGGCGGTCGGAGTTCCCAGGCGGTCAGAGCTCCCAGACGACGGGGAGGCCCGCGCCCGTGCCCTCCGCGGTGTAGTCGTGGCCGACGTCGAGGAGTTCGGCCATCCTGGCCTGCCAGTCGACGTTCACCGGCAGGTGCTCCAGCTCGGCGAGCAGCCGGGCGTAGTCCTCGCACTCGATGACGTGGAAGAGGTCGGTGCCGCTGCGCCAGATCGTCCAGGAGGTGGCGCCGGCGGCGCGGATGGCCGCGGTCAGCTCCCCGGGGACCTCGCGGTGCGCGGCCTCGTACTCCTCGACACGGTCGGCGCGGACCCTGGTCCGCAGGGCGACCCTCACCGGCCCGGCTCCGGTGCGCGCAGCCGCAGGCCCTGCATGCCGCCGTCGACGGCCAGCGCCGTGCCGGTGACGGAGGCGGCGGCCGGGCTCGCCAGGTAGGCGATGGCCGCGGCGACCTCGTCGGCGGTGACCAGCCGGCCCATCGGCTGCCTGGCGTCGAGCGCGGCGCGCTCGGCGGCGGGGTCGGCGGCCCGGTCCAGCAGCCGGCCGATCCACGGGGTGTCGGCGGTCCCGGGGTTCACGCAGTTGACCCGGATGCCCTCGCGTACGTGGTCGGCGGCCATCGCCAGCGTCAGCGACAGCACCGCGCCCTTGGTCGCGGAGTACAGGGCGCGCTGCGGGAGGCCGGCGGTGGCGGCGACGGAGCAGGTGTTGACGATCGCGGGGTGCGCGGAGCGGCGCAGGTGGCGCAGCGCGGCGCGGGTGGTGCGCACGATGCCGAGCAGGTTGACGTCGAGGACGCGGTGCCACTCGGCGTCGTCGTTGTCCTCGACGGTGCCCACGGCGCCGATGCCGGCGTTGTTGACCAGGACGTCGATGCCGCGCAGGGCGCCGGCGGCGTCGCTGACGGCGGCGGTGACGGACGCGTCGTCGGAGACGTCCGCGCGGTGGCCGCGCAGCGGTTCCGGCACGCCGTCGGCGTCGAGGTCGAGGACGGCGACCCGGGCGCCGCGCTCGGCCAGCAGCCGCGCGGCGGCCAGCCCGATCCCCGAAGCCCCGCCGGTCACCACGGCCTTGAGCCCGTCGAAGTCCTTCATCCTGGAATGGCCTCCCGTCATCCGACGATTCCCCGGGCAAGGCACGAGCCCGTCAGGCGGGGCACACCTGGTCACGGAGCACGATCTGCATATTTACCAGATCGATCGACGTCTGCGACACCCCGTGTAGTGAAGATCCGTCAACCCGGAAGGAATTGGTCGGACCTCTCCGCGGGAGGGTTACGGCGCCGCCCCCACGGACTTCCGCAGGGTGTGCAGGCACAGGCTCAGCGCGTTGTGCTTGGTGTCTCCGCTGCGGCTGCGCTGCCAGGCGACGTACAGCAGCGACCACACCACCTGAATGACCCAGTCGGTGTCCAGCCGGCTGTCCAGCGCGCCTTCTTCCCGGCCGCGGTCGACGAGCCGGGCCAGCGCGCGGTCGGCCTCCGTCTCCTCCTCCCAGCTCTCCCAGTTCCAGGTCGCGGCCAGCGACTCGTCGAAGACGATCGCGAGGCTCTCGCCCAGCTCGAAGTACTCCTGGCAGACCCGCTCCAGCGCGGTGAGCGCGGGGCCGTCGCCCGGGCGGGCGCGCTCCGTCGCGGCGCCGATCTTGTCGAGGACGTCCACACCGATGGCGGCGATCAGATCGGAGCGCTCGGAGAAGTAGCGGTGCACCGTGGTGCGCCCGACGCCCGCCGCCGCCGCCACGTCGGCCAGCGAGGCCGTCGGGTTCTTGGCGAGCACGGCGGTGCCGGCGTCGAGGATGGCGCGCCGCGTCCGGGCCCGCGCGCCGATGCTGCTCACTGCGGTGTCCATGCCCATACCGTACCGCCACCCCCAGAATGGAACTCGGTTGACGAAAATGGAACAGCAATGTTCTACTGCCGGGCATGACTGTTCCGGAAAGTGTGCGCGTCCTCTGGTCGTTCGCCAGGCCCCACCGGCGGGTGCTGACCCTCGGCCTGGTGCTGGCCCTGGCCGGATCCGCCCTCGGCCTCGCGTCCCCGATGGTGACCAAGTGGGTGCTGGACTCCCTCGCCGACGACGCCTCGCTCACCGGCCCCGTCGTCACACTCCTGGTGCTGATGGTCGTCGGCGCGGTGGTCGGGCACCGGCAGTGGGTGATCCTCGGCACGGTCGGCGAGCGCGTGGTGCTGGACGCGCGCGAGTCGATGGTGCGCCGCTTCTTCCGGGCCACGGTGCCGGGCGTGACCGCCCGCCCGCCCGGCGAGCTGGTCTCCCGGGCCGTCTCCGACACGACGCTGCTGCACGCCTCCGCTTCGGGCGCCGTCGTCGGCCTGGTCAACGGCGTGGTCATGCTGGTCGGCACGCTGGCGATGATGGCCGTGCTCGATCTTGTGCTGCTCGCGACCACGGTCGCCTCGGTGATCGTCGTCGTGGTCCTCTTCGCCACGCTGATGCCCGCCATCGCGCGGGCGCAGGAGCAGGCGCAGGAGCACGTGGGCAGGCTCGGCGGGCGCCTCGAAGGCACGCTGCGCGCGGTGCGTACGGTCAAGGCCGGCGGCGCCGAGGAGCGCCAGGCCGACCGGATAGCGCAGGACGCCCGGTCCGCCGCCAACCACGGGCTGAAGGCGATCCGGCTGGAGGCGACGGTCTGGGTGATCGCCTGGACGGGCATCGAGCTGGCGATCATCCTGGTGCTCGGCATCGGGGCGTGGCGGGTGGACGCCGGGACCCTGGAGGTCTCCGGGCTCATCGCCTTCCTGCTCTACGCCTTCGGCCTGATGGGGCCGGTGACCGAGCTGAGCCAGCACGTCTCGGAGCTGCAGTCGGGCATCGCCGCGGCCCGGCGGATCCGCGCGGTGGACGAGCTGACCACCGAGGCCGAATCGGCCGCCGCGGCGGCACCGGCACCCGCCACGGGTGCCGCCGCCTCCGCCGCCGCGCCCGCCGTCGTCCA
>NZ_BAAAPF010000332.1:0-7542 GCF_039531005.1 Streptomyces synnematoformans | reverse complement strand
CCGGCCGGACGGCCTCCTTGCCGGCCCGGCCGGGCTCGGCGGGCCGGGCCGCCGCCTCGTCCGGCTGCGGCCGCGGCCGGGACGTGGCGCCCACCTCCGATCCGCCGTCGCCGCCGCCGGCTGCGGCGATCTTCAGCGGTGCCGTGCCGGACTCGCCGCCGCAGCGGAAGGTCACGTCGTACTCGGCGCCCGGTTTGGCGTCCCAGTCGACCTTCACCTGCGCGCTCTGGGTGCCGCCGCCCATACCGAGGGTCGTCTTGTCGAAGACCGCCGACGAGGCCGTGGCCTCCTTGTCGCACTCCGTCACGGTCAGATCGACCTTGCCGCCCGGTTTGACGGTCTTGGGAGTGACGCTGAATCCGAAGGAGGTGATGTTGCTGTCGTTGTTGCCGTTGTCCTGCGCCGTCGCCACCGTGGCCGTGAGGCCGGCGGCGAGGGCGCCGACGGCCGCGGCGGCCAGCGCCGTGGATATGATCCGCATCGGTCGTGACTCCTGAAGTGGGGGACGCGACGACGTGGGCCGCCGCTAGCAGCGACGCTATGCAGACCCGGGCGGTGACACGCACTCAGAAACTGCTGAATGGGGCAACAGCAGGGCCAATAGGGTTGCCACGTCCCCCGCTACGGGCCGTCGGCGACCGGCGCGCCGTCCTCCAGGTAGACCGCGGCGCCGCGGCGGCGGGCCCGCAGCGCCCAGCGCAGCCGGCTGAACCGCACCGCCGGCAGCAGCCCGCCCGCCTCGTCCTCCGTGACGAACCGCCAGGCGCGCAGCTCGGGCCCGGGCAGCAGGACGCCGGCCGCCTCGGCGGGGCGCAGCCGGCCGCCGTCGTAGAGCAGCCGCAGCCCGCCGTACTCGGGCGGGCGGGGCGGCTCCCAGTCCACCAGCAGCAGCCGGGGCGGCCGCCGCAGGCTCAGCCCCAGCTCCTCCGCCACCTCCCGGACGCCGCCGCGGGCGGGGGCCTCGCCCGGCTCGACGACGCCGCCGGGAAACTCCCAGCCCGGCTTGTAGGTGGGGTCGACGAGGAGCACCCGGTCCGCCTCGTCGAACAGCAGCACGCCGGAGGCGAGCGTCTCGCGGGTGGGCTCGGAGTTCTGCACGATGTCGCAGTGCCCGGCCCCGGCGCGCAGGCAGGCCGCGACTTCTTCCGCGGCCCGGCGGGGGGTGAGTCCGGCGGCGTCGACGACGTGGGCGTCGCCGGTCAGCCAGGGCGGGAAGGAGCCGGCGTGCAGGATCGTTTCGTCAAACGAGACCAGCAGATGCCGCACCTCGAAGCGGCGGGACGCCAGCCGTCCGAAGATCTCGTCGCGGTACTCCTGCCGCCACAGCGCGGCCGGCACCACCAGCGGACCGTCCGCCTCCGCCAGCAGCGCCGCCGCCGTCTCCACCACCAGCCGCCGCCACGACGGCAGCTCCTGCTCGTCGTCGCCCTCCTCCAGCCGCTTCTGCGGCAGCAGCCGGCGCAGATACCCGCCCGTCAGCTCCGGGTCGTAGAGGACGCTCCCCGGCGTCAGCTCCACCAGTTCGTGCGCGACGTGGCGCAGACCCGTATCCCATGCGCCGTTCAACCAGACGATCACATGTTCCCCCTCTCAGCCGCCCCCAGAGAGTTGCCCGCTACCTGCTCCCGGGGAAACTCCGTGCGAAGAGTTTGGCCGCCGGGCTACGTCACACCGCCGCGACCCGGCGCGATTGCGCCGGGTCGCGGCCGGATGCGTGCGGTGTACGGTCCCGGGCGCCGCCGCGCGCGGGCCGACCGGGCCGTCCGGGGTCGGGCCGGGGGCCGTTCGGCCCCTCCACCGCGCGCCGCGGTTCGGGCACGCTGGCACCCACCCGCCCGCTGTGCACGGGCGGGGTCCGGCGGCCCGGTCCGGTGATCAGAAGGGCTGATCGACGGCTCCCCCCGGGCCGCCGGCATCATCCGACGGGCCGCTCCGGCTCCCCCCGGCCCTCACCCCTTCGTGGAGCCGAGGGTCAGCCCGGCGATGAAGTGGCGCTGCAGGAGCAGGAAGACGACGATCGTCGGCAGCGCGACGAGTACGGAGCCCGCGGCGAGCAGGTTGTAGTCGGTGAAGAACTGCCCGCGCAGGTTGTTCAGCGCCGAGGTGATCGGAAGCTTGTCGCCGTCGGAGATGAACACCAGCGCCCACAGGAAGTCGTTGTACATCCAGGTGAACTGCAGCGTCCCCAGGGCCGCCAGCGCCGGACGGCACAGCGGCAGGACGATCCGCCAGTACCGGGTCCACACCCCCGCGCCGTCGACGACCGCGGCCTCCAGGATCTCGTTGGGCAGCGCGCGCATGAAGTTCGCCAGCACGAAGACGCAGAAGCCCATCTGGAAGCCGACGTTCACGAGGATGACGGCCCAGTAGGAGTCGTAGAGCAGCATCGACTCGGACATCCAGTACGGCAGCTCGATGCGGTTGAACATCACGTACAGCGGGGTGACGATGACCTGCTGCGGCAGCAGGTTGCCCGCGGTGAAGAGGATGAGCAGGAAGAGCCCGCCGCGGATGCGCAGCCGGGCCACCACGAAGGCGACGAACGACGCCAGGAACAGCACGACCAGCACGCCGGGCACGGCGATGATGATCGAGTTGATGAAGTACTTGCTCATCTCCGAGTCGGAGAACGCCTGCCGGTAGTAGTCGAAGGACAGGCTGCGGGGCAGGGAGAAGTAGCCGTGCTCGGCGGTCTCCTCGTACGGGCGCAGCGAGGCGTAGACGGCGAGCAGCAGCGGGGCCAGGAAGGCGAGCGAGACCCCGCCGAGGAAGATGTGCACGCCGAAGCGGCCCCGGCGGGGCCGCTTCGCGGCCGGCCGGTCCGGCTTCCCGGCCGGCACCGCGGTGCCGGGGCGCGGCCCGGCGGTGGTGGGTATGTCGGCGGTCATCGGCGCTCCTCCCCGCGCATCTCCTGCACCAGGTACGTCACGATGAACCCCAGGGACACGGTGAGCAGCACCACGGCGATGGCGGAGCCGAAGCCGATGCGGCTGGCCTCGCCGATGATGTTGTCGGTGACGAGCACGGACAGCAGCTCCAGGCCGTTTCTGCCCTTGTTGATGGCGTAGACGATGTCGAAGGCGCGGAGCGACTCGATGATGGTGATGACGAGGACGACGACGTTGACCGGCCGCATCGTGGGGAAGACCACGCGCAGGAAGGTCTGCCGCTCGTTCGCGCCGTCGATGGCGGCAGCCTCCTTCAGCTCCGGCGCCACGGCCTTCAGACCGGCCAGATAGAGGATCATCACGTAGCCGGTGTGCCGCCAGCCGGCGGCGAGCAGCACCATCCAGATGTTCAGGTCCCGGTCGCCGAGCCAGTCGGTGGGGTTGTCCTGGTTGCCCAGGATGGCGTTCAGGGCGCCCTGGTCGCGGGAGAAGACCAGCTGCGCGATGAAGCCGACGACGGCGAGGGAGAGCACCACCGGCAGGTAGATCGTGGACTGGTAGAAGCGCGAGAAGCGCACCCCGCGGTCGATGACCACCGCCAGCAGCAGCCCGAAGGGGGTGGCGACCAGCCCCAGGAAGGCGATCCACAGCAGGTTGTTGCGCACCGCGGGCCAGAACGGCGGGTAGTCGCCGCCGGCGAGCGTGTCGTAGTTGTCGCCGCCGACCCAGTTCAGGTCGGACAGGCCGTCCCAGGAGGAGAAGGACAGAGTGATGGAGGCGACGGTCGGCCCCCAGATGATGAACAGGTCCAGCAGGATGGCGAAGCCCAGCAGCACGCCGATGACGGCGAGGTCGCGGGCGGTGAACCGCCGCCGCAGACCTCGCCGTCGGGTGCGCCGTTCGCGAGCGGTGGCGTGCGGCACGGCGGACTACTCCTGGCCCTCGGTGAAGATGGTCTTCTTCTGCGCCTCGATGCCGCTGAGCAGGCCGTCGATGTCGTCGGGGTCGTCGATGAAGTCCTGGAACGCCTTGATCATGACCGTCGAGGCGAAGTCGGGGCGGGTGTCCCGGTCGAGGAACTGGGATATCTGCTTGGCGCCCGAGACCAGCTCGGCGGCCTTCTTCTGCAGCGGGCCGTAGGAGGAGGTGTCGGCGCCGGAGTGGACGGCGACGTTGTTGGGGTCGGATTTCAGGTACGTCTCCTCGGCCGCCGGGGTGGCCAGGTACTTCAGCAGCTCCCGCGCGGCCTCCTCGTTCTTGGCCTTGGACGACATGAGGTAGCCGTCGATCGGGGCTTCGACCGCGTCCCGGCCGTGCTCGGGAGTGATCTCCGGAAAGGGGAAGAAGTCGAGGTCCTCGCGGTCCGCCTCGGAGAACTGCTGGCCGGGCAGCGGCAGGCCGAACACCCCCATGCCGGTCTTCTTCAGGGCGAGCGACTGGGCGGCCTCCTGCCAGGTGCGGCCGTTGGCGCCCTCGTCGTGGTAGGGCATGAGGCCGCGCCACAGGTCGAAGACCTCGCGCACCCGGGGGTCGGTCCAGGACTCCTCGCCGGCCATCAGCGACTTGTGGAAGTCGTAGCCGTTGGCGCGCATGTTGAGGTAGTCGAACGTGCCCATGGCCGGCCAGCCGTCCTTGTCACCGAAGGCGAAGGGGACCAGGCCGTCCTTCTGCATCTGCCTGGCCAGGGCGGTGTACTGGTCGAAGGTCTCCGGGATCTCGTAGCCGCCCTGCTCGAAGACGCTCTTCCGGTAGAAGACCGCCCACGGGTAGTAGTACATCGGCACGAAGTACTGCTTGCCGTCGGCGCCGGTGGACTGGTCCTTCAGCGCGTCGGAGAAGCCGTCGAAGCCCTTCCACAGGTCGCTGATCTCGGCGAGCAGCCCGCGCTCGGCGAAGAACTGCATGCGGTAGCCGGCGAACCACGTGAACACGTCGTCCGGCCGGCCCTGCAGATAGCGGTTGATGTTCTCCTGGAACGTGTTGTGGTCGACGGTGTTGACCTCGACCGTCTTACCCGACTTCTTCTCGAACGCGTCGAGCACGTCCTGGAGTGCCTTGCGGGGCACGTCGTCGGAGGCGTTCGATCCCATCGTCACGGTGTTGCCGTCCCCGCCCGGGCCGCTTCCGCAAGCGGCGAGGAGGGCCGGGAGGGTGACGGCGCCGGCGCCCAGGGCGGCTCCTCGCAGCAGGCTCCGGCGCGACATCGGTAGTGCGGTGGTGGGGCGGCCTACAGTCCTGCTGGCAGAAGATGAGGCGCTCATCGCTCCCCTTCCCTGGAGTGTTAACCAAACACAACCGAACGAAGATTGTGGGATCACACCTCCCCCCAGGGGCACTGTCAAGGGTTTTGACCGCGGGTCAGCCAACTGTTATGGCATCTCTTCCGACAGAGTCGAACAAGCTCTACCGTAAACGCTCGTGTGACGCGTCCATGAGGAAGAACCTTCGCAGCACCCCACCCAGAGGAGTGGATCCGATGCGGAAACTGCCATCCGCACGACGGGCCGTCAGATTCCACCTGCGCGCGGTGACCGGCGCCGCGGGGGCGGTCGCACTGTGCGCGGCCCTCGCCGCGCCCGCCGTGGCGGCGCCCACGGGAGCCCAACCGCAGCGCGCGAGCGCGACCGCCGCCGCGCAGCCGGCCGGCGGGCCGGACCTCCGGCTGCCCGACGGGCTGGCCAGGACCCCGCCGATGGGCTTCAACAACTGGAACTCCACCCACTGCCGGGCGGAGTTCGACCACGAGATGGTCAAGGGCATCGCGGACATCTTCGTCGAACGGGGCCTGAAGGACGCCGGCTACGAGTACGTGAACCTCGACGACTGCTGGGCCCTGCCCGAGCGGGACGCGAACGGCAAGCTGGTCCCCGACCCCGTGCGCTTCCCCGACGGGATCAAGGCGGTGGCGGACTACGTCCACGCCAAGGGGCTGAAGATCGGCATCTACACCAGCGCCGGCACCAAGACCTGCAACCCGGCCGGCTTCCCCGGTGCCCTCGGGCACGAGGAGAGCGACGCGATGCAGTTCGCCGAGTGGGGCATCGACTACCTCAAGTACGACAACTGCAACAACCAGGGCGTCGACGCCGTCCAGCGCTACACCAGGATGCGCGACGCGCTGCGGGCCGCATCCGAGACCACGGGCCGGCCGATCGTCTACAGCATCTGCGAGTGGGGCCAGAACGAGCCCTGGGAGTGGGCCGCGGACGTCGGCCACCTGTGGCGTACGACCGGCGACATCAGCGACAACTGGTCGAGCATGCTCGGCATCATGAAGCAGAACCTGCCGCTCGCCGAGTACGCGGGTCCGGGCCACTGGAACGACCCGGACATGCTGGAGGTCGGCAACGGCGGCATGACCGACACCGAGTACCGCACGCACTTCTCGATGTGGTCGATCATGGCGGCGCCGCTGCTCATCGGCTCGGACCTGCGCACCGCCGACGAGGCGACGTTCGAGATCCTCGGCAACGAGGAGGTCATCGCCGTCGACCAGGACCCGCTGGGCAGGCAGGGCGCCGTGGTCTCCGCCGACGACGGCCGCTGGGTCGTCGCCAAGGAGATGGCGGACGGCAGCCGCGCCGTGGCGCTGTTCAACGAGTCGACCGCGCCGCAGCGCATCTCCACCACCGCCGAGGCCGTCGGCCTGCCGGCCGCGGACGGCTACCGGATGCGCGACCTGTGGCGGCACGAGGACTTCAACACCGGCGGCGGGATCTCCGCGACGGTGCCCGGGCACGGCACCGTGCTCTACCGCCTCTGGCCCGGTGCCGGCGCCGGGTCGTACCCGCCCGCCGCCGAGTTCGGCGCCGGTTCCGCGCCGTACGTCGAGGCGGGCGGCGCGGCCGAGGTGACGACGACGTTCCGCAACACCGGCATCACCCCGGCGAAGAACGTCACCGTCGGCTTCGACGCCCCCGCCGGCTGGCAGGTGGAGACCGGCTCGCCCACCACCGCGGAGCAGATCGCGCCGGGCGGCACGCTCACCACCGTCTGGCGGCTCACCGCCCCCGCGGACGCCGCGACCGGCCGGCAGGAGTTTCCGCTGACGGCCGGCTACTCGGCGCCGTCCGGCACCGCCGTGTCCCTGACCTCGGCGGGCGCGGCGTACGTGGTCGCGAGCCCGCCCGCGGGGACGACGTACGCGAGCGACTGGCAGTGGCTGGAGGCCGGCAACGGCTGGGGGCCGGTCGAGCGCGACACCAGCGTCGGCGAGCAGGCGGCGGGCGACGGCGGGCCGCTCACCATCGGCGGCCGGACGTACGCCAAGGGGCTGGGCGTGCACGCCGTCAGCGACATCGGGTTCTACACCGGCGAGCGGTGCGAGACGTTCAGCGCCGAGGTCGGGCTGGACGACGAGACCGGCAATGGGGGTACCGCCCAGGGCGAAGCCTCTGGGGGAGGCTCGGTGGCCTTCGAGGTCTGGGCCGACGGCGCCAGGGTCGCGGAGTCCGGCGTGCTGACGGGCGCCGACCCGGCCCGGCCGCTGTCCGCGGACATCGGCGGCGCCGCGTCCGTACGGCTGGTCGTCACCGACGGCGGCGACGGCGTGGACTACGACCACGCCGACTGGGCGGACGCGCGGTTCGGCTGCTGACGCCCGGCCGCACCCCGCCGCAGCGCAGGGCGGGCGCGGCGCCGCGCCTGACGCACG
>NZ_BAAAPF010000331.1:0-7576 GCF_039531005.1 Streptomyces synnematoformans | reverse complement strand
GCGCCGATGGTACTGCACGGGGGACCGTGTGGGAGAGTAGGTCACCGCCGAACAACTATTGAGGACCTGTGGTCCCAGCGTGAGCGCTGGGACCACAGGTCCTTTTTGTTTTTTCGTTCCGGTGCTGCCGGAGTTATAGGAGCGTAGTGAGATGACCACCAACGAGCCCGACCGGCGTGACGAGGACCGTGGCCGCGGCCGGCGTCGTGACGGCGACGGGCGTGGTTTCGACCGGCGGCGGGACGGAGAGCGCCGCGGGGGGCCCCGTCGTGGGGACGAGGATCGGCAGGGGCGGGGGCCCCGGCGGCAGGATGACCGGCCGCAGCGGGATTTCCGGCGGAGTGACGACCGCCCGCGGGGGCCGCGCCGCGATGACGACCGTCCGCGGCGTGACTTCCGCCGTGACGACGACCGCCCGCGGGGGCCGCGGCGTGACGACGACCGTCCGCGGCGTGACTTCCGCCGTGACGACGACCGGCCCCGCCGGCCGTGGCGTGACGACGACCGGCGCGGAGACGACCAGCCCCGGGGTTTTCGCCGCGATGACGAGCGTCCGCGCCGTGACTTCCGGCGGGATGACGACCGTCCGCGGGGCCCGCGGCGTGACGACGATCGGCAGCGCCGTGACTTCGGCCGGGACACGGACCGGCCGCGCCGTGACTTCCGGCGGAATGACGACCGTCCGCGCGGGCCGCGGCGTGACGACGACCGGCCGCGCCGTGACTTCCGCCGCGACGGTGACCGCCCCCGCGGGCCCCGGCGTGCCGGGGAGCGCGACGGGCGGGGGGCGTACGGCCGCGGAGGACGGTTCGAGCGGCGTGACGACCGTCGTGACGACCGCGGTCGCGGGCCGCGCGGGCCGCGGCGTGAGGGTGAGCGGGCGCCCGTGCGGCGGTTGTCCATCCCCGACGACGTCACCGGGCAGGAGATCGACAAGGCCGTTCGGCAGGAGCTGCAGAGCCTACCCAAGACCCTGGCCGAGGACGTCGCCAAGAACCTCGTCATGGTCGCCCGGCTGCTCGACGAGGACGCGCCGCGCGCGTACGAGCACGCGAAGGTCGCGCTGCGGCTCGCGTCCCGGGTCGGGGCCGTGCGGGAGGCCGCCGGCTTCGCGGCGTACCACACGGGCCGCTACCAGGAGGCGCTTGCCGAGTTCCGCGCCGCGCGGCGCATGAGCGGGCGTGCCGACCTCTGGCCGGTGATGGCCGACTGCGAGCGCGGCATGGGGCGGCCGGAGCGGGCGCTGGCGATGGCCGGCGAGCCGGAGGTGCAGCGGCTGGACAAGGCCGGCCAGGTGGAGATGCGGCTCGTCGCCGCGGGGGCGCGGCGGGACATGGGCCAGGCGGACGCCGCCGTCGTCACCCTGCAGAGCCCGGAGCTGGCGTCGACGGGTGTGCACCCGTGGACCGCGCGGCTGCGCTACGCCTACGCCGACGCGCTGCTGGAGGTCGGCCGTGAGGAGGACGCGCGGGAGTGGTTCGCCAAGGCCGTCGAGGCCGACCACGACGGGCTGACGGACGCCTCCGACCGGCTGGCGGAGCTGGACGGGATCGAGTTCACCGACGCCCTCGACCCGGACGTCGACGACGTCGATGACGTAGGGGAGACCGGAGAAGCCGCGGACCTCGGCGACGGGCCGGAGTCCGCCGCGGGCGACGCCGACGTGCCCGAGGTGTCGGAGACCGACTTCGCCGATGACGACGATCCCGCGGCCGGCGAGGACTCCGGCCGCTGACTCAGCCCAGGTCCAGCGCCCGCAGCACCAGCCCCGTGGCCGGCTTCGGGCCGAAGGACGTGGACTTGCGCGGCATCGTCACCCCGTCCCGCGCAAGCTCCCGCACGACGTCCTCCGCGACCGGCTTCATGAGCACCGCCGTGCCGCCCAGGCGCTCCGCCTGGGCGGCCGCGGCCGCCGCTTCGTGGACGTAGCCGATGTGCGCGGGCTCGTCGGGGAGGCGCCAGACGTGCTCGATGAGCGTGGCGTGCAGCACCGTGGCGTCCAGGCTGCGCCACGCCTGCGGCCGGTCGGTGGGTACGGTACGGGCCAGCAGGCCCGGGTCCGGGCGGTCGACCAGGTGCAGCGTGCCCTCGCCCGCCAGGAGGAAGGCGTTGCCCCGCGTCTCTTCGAGCGCGGTCAGGGCTGCGGGCAGCGGTATGCCGAGCGGCCGGACGCGGGCGGCGTCGCCGAGGAGGCGCAGCGCGTCGGCCGGCGGGAGGGTGCGCAGCACGCGGTGGATGCCGCGGACGACGAGCGGGTGGCGTGCCGTGTCGACCAGCAGGACCAGCCCGTAGTCCCACGGTCCGGCGTCCCCGTGCCCCGCCGCCGCGCCCACCCCGGCGCCGCCGGGCGGCGCCGGCTGCTCCGCGCGCAGCCGCAGGTACGTCGCCCAGCGGTGGTGTCCGTCCGCGATGAGGGCCTGCCGCCGCGCCAGGTCCGCGCGTACGGCCGCGATCTCGTCCGGGTCGGTCACCGCCCACAGCCGGTGTGCGAAGCCGTCCTCCGTCGTCGTCGCGAGCAGGGGTGTGCGTGCCGTCGTGCGTTCGACGACGGCCGTGGTGCCGGTGTTCGCGCCGTCGCTGCGGTACGACAGCAGCAGCGGCTCGGGGTTGGCGGCGGTCTCGCGCATCAGGCCCGCGCGGTCGGCGACGATCTCGTCCATCACGTCCTCGTGCGGCAGCACCACGCCGTCCGCCGGCTCGCTCAGCGCCAGCAGGCCGATGACGCCCCGCTGCAGCAGCTCGCCCCTGCGCTGCTCGTACACGTACAGCGCAGGCCGCGGGTCCGGTACGAGGACGCCTTCCGCGCGCCACCGGCGCAGGGCGTCGGCGGCGAGGCGGTGGCGGGCGGCGGGGGCGTCGGCCTGGGGGAGGATGAGCCGGACGATGTTGTACGGGTCGGCGGTCTCCAGGTGGTGCAGCCCGTCGGGCCGGACGACGACGTCGTACGGCGGGGAGGTGACGGAGGCGAGGCTGCGCACCCGGGACGGCGCGTAGCGCAGCCCGCGGAAAGGGCGGAGGTCGAGGCCGGGTGAACGCTGCATGGACCGGATCGTATGCGCCGCGGCCGGTGCGCGATGATCGAGGCGACGATATCGCCCGTCCGAGGAGCCGCCGCCGTGTCCAGCCAGCTCGCCAGGACCCGCCCCGCCGCCTGTGCGGAGCCGCTGTGCACGGCGTACGACACGGCGCTGCTGGACCTCGACGGCGTCGTCTACATCGGCGGCACGGCCGTCGAGCACGCCGCTAACGCGCTGGCCGACGCTCGCGTGCGGGGGATGCGGCTGGCGTACGTCACGAACAACGCCTCCCGCACCGCGGCCGTCGTCGCCGCGCGGCTGACGGCGATGGGCGTGCCCGCCGACCCGGCGGACGTGGTCACCTCGGCGCAGGCCGTGGCCCGGCTGGTGGCCGAGCAGGTGCCGCCGGGAGCGCGGGTGCTGGCGGTCGGCGCGGAGGGGCTGTACGAGCCGCTGCGCGAGCGCGGGCTGCGGATCGTGGAGTCGGCGGACGACGACCCGGCGGCCGTGGTGCAGGGGTACGGCGGGCCGCGGATGCCGTGGGAGCGGCTGAACGAGGCGGCGTTCGCGGTGCAGCGCGGCGTGCCGTGGTTCGCGTCGAACGCCGACCTGACGATCCCGACGCCCCGCGGCATTGCCCCGGGCAACGGCGCGGCGCTCGCTGTGGTGCGGCTGGTCACCGGCGCCGAGCCGCAGGTGGCGGGGAAGCCGCGGCCGCCGATGCACCGGGAGACGGTCATCAGGACGGGGGCGCGGCGGCCGCTGGTCGTCGGCGACCGGCTCGACACCGACATCGAGGGCGCGTACAACGGCGGCGTCGACGCGCTGCTGGTGCTGACCGGCGTCACCGGCGCCGCGGAGCTGCTGGCGGCGCCGCCGCGGCACCGGCCGGCGTACGTGGCGGCGGACCTGCGCGCGCTGGCGGCCGGCCAGCCGGAGGTGGCGGTGGCGCGCGGGGACCGGGGCGGGGGCGAGGGCGTTGCGGCGCGCTGCGGCGGCTGGACCGCCGCCGTACGCGGTACGGGTCCGCGGCTGGCGCTCGACGGCGAGGGGCAGCCGTTCGACGGGCTGCGGGCTTTGTGCGCGGCGGCGTGGACGTACGCGGGGGAGGACTCCTGCGGCCTCGACGCGGGAAAGGCGCTGGCCCGCCTCGGTCTGTGAGCATGCACCCATTCCAACGTTCGATCAGGGTAGGCTAACCTAACTGGGTGTTGGTCGACGCTGCTCCCCGCAAGGACCTCGGGCCGAAGGACGCCCCGCCGCGCCGCCGGTGGCTCTCCCCGCGCGCGGCCGGCCTCCTCGCCTCGGGCGTCGCGCTGCTGCTCGTCTGCGCGGCGAGCATCGCCGTCGGCGCCAAGTCCATCCCCCTGGACCAGGTCTGGCACGGCCTCTTCGCCTACGACGGCACCGACACCGACGTCGTCATCCGCGACCTGCGCCTCCCGCGCACCGTCCTCGGCCTCCTCGCCGGCGCCGCGCTCGGCCTCTCCGGCGCGGTGATGCAGGCACTCACCCGCAACCCCCTCGCCGATCCCGGGCTGCTCGGCATCAACGCCGGCGCCTCCGCTGCCGTCGTCAGCGCCATCAGCTTCTTCGGCGTCACCTCCGTCGCCGGCTACGTCTGGTTCGCGTTCGCCGGCGCCGCCGCCGTCTCCGTGCTCGTCTACGCCCTCGGCGGCAGCCGCAGCGCCACGCCGGTGCGCCTCGCGCTCGCCGGCACCGCCGCCACCGCCGCGCTCTTCGGCTACGTACGCGCCGTCGAACTGACGGACACCGTGGCGCTGGACAAGATGCGGTTCTGGACCACCGGGTCGCTCGCCTCCGCCGACACGACCACCATCCGGCAGGTGCTCCCGTTCCTCGCCGTCGGCATCTTCCTCGCGCTCCTGCTCGCCCGCCCGCTGAACGCCATGGCCATGGGCGACGACACCGCCCGCGCCCTCGGCGCGCACCTCAACCGCACCCGGCTGCTCGCCATGCTCACCGTCACGCTGCTGTGCGGCGCCGCGACCGCCGCCTGCGGGCCCATCGTCTTCGTCGGCCTGATGATCCCGCACATGGTGCGCGCCGTGACCGGGCCCGACATGCGCTGGATCCTGCCGTACTCGGCGGTGCTCGCGCCCGTGCTGCTGCTCGGTGCCGACGTGTTCGGCCGGGTGCTGGCCCGGCCCGCGGAGGTGCAGGTCGGGATCGTCACCGTGATCCTCGGCGGCCCGGTGTTCATCCATCTCGTACGACGCCGGAGGATGGCGCAGCTGTGAGAACGCTCAACGTACGCGGCACGAAGGGCGATCTGTCGGTACGCCTCGACCTGCGCGCCCTGCTCGTCTGCCTGCTGCTCGCCGCCGCGGCGCTGGCCGCGGCCGTCGTCCTCGTCGGCACCGGCGACTACCCCATCTCCTTCGGCGAGGTGGTGCGCACGCTGCTCGGCGGGGGCGAGCCCGGGCAGGAGTTCGTGGTCCGCGAGCTGCGGCTGCCGCGGGTGCTGGTGGGGCTGCTCGTCGGCGCGGCGCTGGGGCTGGCCGGGGCGGTGTTCCAGGCCATCTCCCGCAACCCGCTGGGCAGTCCGGACGTGCTGGGCATCTCGCACGGCTCCGCGGTCGGCGCGCTGGTGGTCATCGTGGTGTTCAAGGGCGGCTCGGAGGCGGTGGCGACCGGTTCCGTCATCGGCGGGATCGCCACCGGCGCGGCGATCTACCTGCTGGCGTGGCGGCGGGGCGTCGCCGGCTACCGGCTCGTCCTCGTCGGCATCGGCGCCGCCGCCATCCTCACCGGCGTCATCAACTACCTCCTCACCAGGGCCGACCTGGTCGACGCCGCCCGCGCCACCCTGTGGATCACCGGCTCGCTCGGCGGCCGCGACTGGACGCACGTGTGGCCGCTGGTCGCGGTCTGCGCGGTGCTGGTGCCGGTCGTGCTCGGCTGCGGCCGGCCGCTGCGGATGATGGAGATGGGCGACGACACGGCGTACGCGCTGGGCATCCCGGTCGAGCGGGTACGGCTCGTGGCGCTGCTGGCCGCGGTGCTGCTGACCGCCGCCGCCACCGCCGCGGCCGGACCGGTCGCCTTCGTCGCCCTCACCGCCCCGCAGCTCGCCCGCCGGCTGACCCGCGCGCCCGGCCCCAACCTGGCGCCCGCCGCGCTCATGGGCGCCACGCTGCTGATCGTCGCCGACTGGGGGGCGCAGCGCGCCTTCGGCGCCGACCAGGTGCCCGTCGGCGTCGTCACCGGCGTGCTCGGCGGCGTCTACCTCCTCTGGCTGCTCGCCGTGGAACGCCGGGCGGGCCGGATATGACCGACCGAACGCCGAACAGGAGATCCGCCGTGAGCCGTCTCGCCGCCGACAACGTCACCCTCGCCTACGACAGCAGGGTCGTCGCCGAGAAGCTGTCGGTGGCGGTGCCCGACTCCTCGTTCACCGTCGTCGTCGGGCCCAACGCCTGCGGCAAGTCGACGCTGCTGCGCGGGCTGGCGCGGATGCTCAAGCCGAGCGCCGGCGCGGTGCTGCTGGACGGCGAGGCGATCGGGACGCTGCCGGCGCGGAAGGTGGCGCGGATACTCGGGCTGCTGCCGCAGTCGTCCGTCGCGCCCGACGGCATCACGGTCGGCGACCTCGTCGCCCGCGGGCGCTACCCGCACCAGGGGCTGCTGCGGCAGTGGTCGCGGGAGGACGAGCGGGTGGTCCAGGAGTCGATGGCCGCCACCGGGATCGCGGAGCTGGCGGAGCGCTATGTCGACGAACTGTCCGGCGGGCAGCGGCAGCGCGTGTGGATCGCGATGGCGCTGGCACAGCAGACGCCGCTGCTGCTGCTCGACGAGCCCACGACGTACCTCGACATCCAGCACCAGATCGAGGTCCTCGACCTCTGCGCCGAACTCCACGAGACACAGGGGCGCACGCTGGTCGCCGTGCTGCACGACCTCAACCACGCGGCGCGCTACGCCACCCACCTGATCGCCATGCGCGACGGGCGGATCGTCGCGGAGGGGCATCCGAACGACATCGTGGACGCCGGGCTCGTCGAGCGCGTCTTCGGGCTCAGATGCCAGGTGATCGACGACCCGGAGACGGGCACGCCGCTGGTCGTCCCGGCGGCGCGCAAGGTGCGGGCGGCGGCGGCCAGCGGGGTCTGAGCGGGTCGGGGCGGCGGTTCGCGGTACGGTCTGTGGCATGAGCGAGCCGACGCCGATGCCCGCAGCGGAGCCCGAGGCCGGGGCCGTGCCGGCGAGCGGGCCGGAGACCGTGCCGGAGCCGGTGCCGGAGCCGAACGAGCCGGAGCCGGAGGCCGAACCGGCCGCGGCCGGGCCCGTGCCCCTCGGCGTCGCGCGCACGCCCACCGGCAACGCCGACGTCGACGCCGCGCTCGACCGTCTGGCCGACGCCGACGAGCTGCCGACCGGCAGCCACCTGGAGGTCTACGAGGACGCCCACGGCCGGATGCGCGAGGCGCTGGAGGAGCTGGACCGCACCCAGGGCCCGCCCCCGCCCGCTCCCCCCGGACCGGCGCACGCACCCGCGGGCCCCGGCGCCCCGGCGCCGTACGGCCCGGGCCAGACCC
>NZ_BAAAPF010000330.1:0-7583 GCF_039531005.1 Streptomyces synnematoformans | reverse complement strand
CACGGTCCGGGCGGCCGGCTTCCCGCTCGCCGCCGTCGCCCGCGGCGCGGAGGGCGCCGCGGACGCGCCGCCGCGGCTGCCGCCGCCCGGCACGGTGGCGCTGCGGCTGGGGCTGGCGGCGGGGATCGCCACGTCCGGCACGGGCGGTGTGGTGGCCCGCACCACGGACAGGGAGGGCGCGGAGCGGGTGCGCGGCTGGCGGCTGCGGGACGGCTGGCCGGAGCCGCTGTCCGGCCGGGAGGTCTACGCGGCGTACTGTACGGACGCGCGAACCGGCGCCCCGCTCCCGCCGGAACGCGGCGTCGCCTACTGCCCGGGCGTCCCCCTGCCCCGCCCCGAGCGGGGCTGCCACCGATGACGCGGTGGCGCGCCGGCGGGGCGGGTCCGGCGGGAGCGGGTGCGCCGCCCCGGCAGGCACCCCGGCCGGAGGCCGCCGCGCTACTCGCCGGACAGCACCGTGCGCGCCGCCTCCCGCGCCTCCTCCGCCGTGTCCGCGGCCCTCGCCGCGGACGCCGCCCGCTCGCACTGCGCGAGCGTGTGCTTCGCCAGCGTCGCCCGTACGTACGGGATCGCCGACGCACCCATGGACAGCGAGGTCACCCCCAGCCCCGTCAGCACACACGCCAGCAGCGGATCGGAGGCCGCCTCGCCGCACACGCCGCAGCTCTTGCCCTCCGCCTTGGCGCCCTCCGCCGCGAAGGCCACGAGGTCCAGCAGCGCCGGCTGCCACGGGTCCTGCAGCCGGGACACCGCCCCCACCTCGCGGTCGGCCGCGAAGGCGTACTGCGCCAGGTCGTTGGTGCCCAGCGAGAGGAACTCGACCTCCTGCAGGATCGCCCGCGACCGCAGCGCCGCCGCCGGGATCTCCACCATGGCGCCCGCCTTCGCGGGCAGCCCGGCGTCCCGGCAGGCCGCCGCGAAGTCCGCGGCGTCCCTGCGGTCCGCCACCATCGGCGCCATCACCTCGAGATAGACCGGCAGCCCGGCCGCCGCCTTGGACAGCGCCGTCAGCTGCGTGCGCAGCACCTCGGGGTGCGCCAGCAGCGAGCGCAGCCCGCGGACGCCGAGGGCCGGGTTCGGCTCGTCGGCGGAGGTGAGGAACTCCAGCGGCTTGTCGGCGCCCGCGTCCAGCACGCGCACGACCACCCGCCCCTCCGGGAACGCCTCCAGCACCTTGCGGTACGCCTCGACCTGCGCCTGCTCGGACGGCGCCGTCCCACCGCCGTCCAGGAACAGGAACTCGGTGCGGAACAGGCCCACGCCCTCCGCCCCCGCCGCCACGGCCGCCGGCACGTCCGCCGGCCCGCCGACGTTCGCCAGCAGCGGCACCTTGTGCCCGTCGGAGGTGGCGCCCGGGCCGGTGGCGGCCGCCAGCGCCGCCTTGCGCTCCGCCGCCGTCTGCTCCAGCTCCGCACGCGTGTCGGGGCCGGGCTCGACGAACACCTCCCCGGTCGACCCGTCGACGGCCACGAGCGTGCCCTCGGCCAGCTCCCCGGCGCCCGGCAGCGCCACCACGGCCGGCACGCCCAGCGCGCGGGCGAGGATCGCACTGTGGCTGGTCGGCCCGCCCTCCTCGGTGACGAAGCCGAGGACCAGCGAGGGGTCGAGGAGAGCGGTGTCGGCGGGCGCCAGGTCGCGGGCGATCAGGACGTACGGCTCGTCGCTGTCCGGCACCCCCGGCATCGGCACGCCGAGCAGCCGGGCCACGATCCGGTTGCGTACGTCGTCCAGGTCGGCGACCCGCCCGGCCATGTACTCGCCGGCTCCGGCGAGCAGCTCGCGGTACGCCGCGAAGGCGTCGTACGCGGCGCGCTCGGCGGAGGAGCCGACCGCGATCCGCCGCTCCACGTCCGCCGCCAGCTCCGGATCCTGCGCGATCATGGCCTGTGCCGTCAGCACGGCCTGCGCCTCGCCGCCGGCCAGGTTGCCGCGCGCCGTCAGGTCGGCGGCGACCGCCTCCACGGCCTTGCGCACCCGTTCCTGCTCGCGCGGTGCCTCCGCGGCGGGAATCTGCTTCGCCGGCGGTTCGAGCACCGCCGTGCCCATGTGCCGGGCCTCGCCGATCGCCACCCCGTGGCTCACGCCGACGCCTCGCAGGGTCGTCTCCATGTCACCAGTCTTCCGCAAGTGCGCGGCGGCGTCCCGCCGCGGGTGTCGTACGCACTCGGGCCGCAGCGCCGGGGCCCGCCGGATGTCACCGCCAGCTGAACAGCGTTTCGCCGGCCTTGACCGCCCCGTCCTGCGCCACCTCGGACAGCGCGTCCTCGGCCGCCTCCAGGGCCACCACCGGCGAGATCGGCGACTTGCCGGCCTCCTCGACGGCTGCGGTGTCCCAGCGGACCACCGGCTGCCCGCGCGTCACCCGGTCACCCTTGGCGACCAGCAGCTCGAAGCCCTCACCGGCGAGCTGCACGGTGTCGATGCCGAGGTGGGTGAGCACGCCGTGCCCGTCGTCGTCCACGACGACGAAGGCGTGCGGGTGCAGGGAGACCACCAGCCCGTCGACGGGCGCGACCGCCTCGGCGGGCCCGCGCTCGGGGTCCACCGCGGTGCCGGGACCGACCATCGCCCCGGAGAAGACCGGGTCGGGTACGGCGGCGAGCCCGATGGCGCGGCCGGTGAGCGGGGACGAGACTTGAGTCATGCCGGGGCCTTTCGGAAACAGCGGGGGGCCGGCGCCGCCCGCGTCCGTGGGGGCCGCGCCGCTCCTGAAGCCTAACCAATCGGAACTTGACGTTCCGCACCGAGTGGAGCCAGCCGGGGCGCACCCCCGTCCCGCCCCCGGAGCGGCCCGCGGCCCCCACCCCGGCCCCCGCCCCGGCCCGGCCTGCGCGCGGGCCCGGGCCCGGCGGCGGGTAAGGTCGGAACGCATCGTCGGCTCATCTGGCGGAACTGGCGGAACTGGCGGGACTGGCGGTATCGGACGGGGAGGCAGGCGGGTGGAGGTCCAGGGGACGGCGGCATCGGCGGACCGGATCTTCACCGTTCCCAACCTCCTCAGCATGGCCCGGCTCGTACTGGTGCCCGTCTTCCTGTGGCTGATCCTGTGGCCCGAGTTCGGCGGCCCGAACGCGGACGGCTGGGCGCTGGCGATCCTGGCGTTCAGCGGCGTCAGCGACTATCTGGACGGCAAGCTCGCCCGGCGCTGGAACCAGGTCTCGGACCTCGGCCGCATCCTGGACCCGGCCGCCGACCGGCTCTACATCCTGGCCACGCTCGTCGGCCTGACCTGGCGGGGGATCCTGCCGCTGTGGCTGACCGTCCTGCTGCTGGCCCGCGACGTGGTCGTCGGCGCGGCCGTCTGGATGCTCGGCCGCCACGGCTACCCGCCGCCGCAGGTCAACTTCCTGGGCAAGTCCGCCACCTTCTGTCTGATGTACGCCTTCCCCCTGCTGCTGCTCAGTGACGCAAGTGGATGGCTCTCGTCACTCTCTGCTATTTTCGGATGGGCGTTCGCCGGCTGGGGTACAGCGCTGTACTGGTGGGCCGGCGGTCTCTACCTCATCCAGGTACGCCGTCTCATCCGAAGGGACGCCCGCGCGGACACCACCCCTGACTAGGCGGCAGCCGGCATCGCCGTCTCACGCCCAAGGAGGACGCTTCCGATATGAAGGCCGTCGTGATGGCTGGGGGCGAAGGCACCCGCCTGCGCCCCATGACCGCGAGCATGCCCAAGCCCCTGCTGCCGGTGGTGAACCGGCCGATCATGGAGCACGTCCTGCGGCTGCTCAAAAGCCACGGGCTGACGGAGACGGTGGTGACCGTCCAGTTCCTCGCCTCCCTCGTCCGGAACTACTTCGGGGACGGCGAGGAACTGGGCATGGAGCTGACGTACGCCAACGAGGACCGTCCGCTCGGCACCGCGGGCAGCGTGAAGAACGCCGAGGAGGCACTCAAGGACGACTCGTTCCTGGTCATCTCCGGGGACGCGCTCACGGACTTCGACCTCACCGACCTGATCGCGTTCCACCGCGAGAAGGGCGCGCTGGTCACCGTCTGCCTCACCCGCGTGCCCAACCCGCTGGAGTTCGGCATCACCATCGTCGACGAGGAGGGCCGGGTCGAGCGGTTCCTGGAGAAGCCCACCTGGGGCCAGGTCTTCTCGGACACGGTCAACACCGGGATCTACGTGATGGAGCCCGAGGTCTTCGACTACGTCGAGGCGGACACCTCCGTCGACTGGTCCGGCGACGTCTTCCCGCGGCTGATGAAGGACGGCAAGCCCGTCTACGGCTACGTGGCCGAGGGCTACTGGGAGGACGTCGGCACCCACGAGAGCTACGTCAAGGCCCAGGCGGACGTGCTGGAGGGCAAGGTCGGCATCGACCTCGACGGCTTCGAGATCTCGCCCGGCGTCTGGGTCGCCGAGGGCGCCGAGGTCCACCCCGAGGCCGTGCTCCGCGGCCCGCTCTACATCGGCGACTACGCGAAGGTCGAGCAGGGCGCCGAGGTCCGCGAGCACTCGGTCCTGGGCTCCAACGTCGTCGTCAAGCAGGGCGCGTTCCTGCACCGCGCCGTCATCCACGACAACGTCTACATCGGCGGCCACAGCAACCTCCGCGGCTGCGTCATCGGCAAGAACACCGACGTCATGCGCGCCGCGCGGATCGAGGACGGCGCCGTCATCGGCGACGAGTGCCTGATCGAAGAAGAATCGATCATCCAGGGCAATGTGCGCGTCTACCCCTTCAAGACCATCGAAGCGGGCGCGTTCGTCAACACCTCGGTGATCTGGGAGTCGCGCGGGCAGGCCCACCTCTTCGGCCCCCGCGGCGTCTCCGGCATCCTCAACGTCGAGATCACGCCTGAACTCGCCGTCCGGCTGGCCGGTGCCTACGCCACCACCCTGAAGAAGGGCTCCACCGTCACCACCGCCCGCGACCACTCCCGCGGCGCCCGGGCGCTCAAGCGCGCGGTGATCTCCGCGCTGCAGGCCAGCGCCATCGACGTACGCGACCTGGAGAACGTGCCGCTGCCGGTGGCGCGGCAGCAGACCGCCCGCGGCAGCGCCGGCGGCATCATGATCCGCACCACCCCCGGCGTGCAGGACTCCGTCGACATCATGTTCCTCGACGAGCGCGGCGCCGACCTCTCCCAGGCCGCGCAGCGCAAGCTCGACCGGGTCTACGCCCGCCAGGAGTACCGCCGCGCGTTCCCCGGCGAGATCGGCGACCTGACCTTCCCCGCCAGCGTCTTCGGCTCGTACACCGGCTCGCTGCTGCGCGCCGTGGACACCGGCGGCATCGCCGAGGCCGGGCTGAAGGTCGTCGTCGACGCCTCCCACGGCAGCGCCGGCCTGGTGCTCCCGAGCCTCCTCGGCCGCGTCGGCGTCGACGCGCTGACCATCAACCCGGGTCTGGACGAGTCCCGGCCCACCGAGACGCCGCAGGCCCGGCGCGCCGGACTCGTCCGCCTCGGCGAGATCGTGGCCTCCGCCCGCGCCGCCTTCGGCGTGCGCTTCGACCCCGTCGGCGAGCGCATCTCGCTGGTCGACGAGAAGGGCCGGATCGTCGAGGACGACCGGGCGCTGCTCGTCATGCTGGACCTGGTCGCGGCGGAGCGGCGCAGCGGCCGCGTGGCGCTGCCGGTGACGACGACGCGCATCGCCGAGCAGGTGGCCGCGTACCACGGCACGCAGGTGGAGTGGACGACGACGTCGCCCGACGACCTGGCCCGGGTGGCGCGCATGGACGGCACCGTCTTCGGCGGCGACGGCCGCGGCGGCTTCATCATCCCGGAGTTCTCCTCCGTCTTCGACGGCGCCGCCGCCTTCTCCCGGCTCACCGGCCTGGTCGCGCGCACGCAGCTCACCCTCAGCCAGATCGACGCCCGCATCCCGCGCGCCCACGTGCTGCGCCGGGACCTGGCCACCCCGTGGGCCGTCAAGGGCATGGTCATGCGCCGCGTGGTGGAGGCCGCGGGCTCCCGGGACGTCGACACCACCGACGGCGTGCGCGTGGTGGAGGCCGACGGCCGCTGGGTGCTGGTGCTGCCGGCCCGCGCCGAGGCGGTCACGCACCTGTGGGCTGAGGGCCCCGACGAGGCGTCCGCCGAGGCCCTGCTCGACGAGTGGGCCGCAGTTGTCGACGGAGGCGGCGACGGCAGCGGCGACGGGAGCGGCGACTGACGCGGGCACAGCGGAGCGAGAGTTCACCCAACCCAGGGGGCGCGGCACCGTAGGGCCCGGGGGCGTGCAACTATGTCCGGCATGCCGCAGCAGCCCCCCGAACGGAGCAGCGCACCGGCACGCCCCCGTCCGGACGCCTCCATGTCGCTGCTGACCCGGCTGATGGACCACAGCCTGGACGACGGGTACGCCGAGGCCGCCGCGCGCCACGGCACCCGCCCGCGCGGCGAGCGGCTGCCGCAGCTCCTGCGCGGGCGGGCCTGGCTGGCCGCCGGCCTGGTGCTCACCGCGCTTGTCCTCACCGTCGGCGCCGCCGAGGCGCGGATCGAGGCACCGGACCTCGCCCGCGAGCGCGAGGAGCTGATCGACCGGGTCGAGGACCGCACCGCCGCCGTGGACGACCTCGACCGCACGATCGAGCAGCTGCACGAGGAGGTGGCCGACCGGCAGCGCGAGGCGCTGGCGGAGCCCGGGAGCGACCGGGCGGCCCTGCTCGCGCTGCTGGCCGGCGCGGCCGAGGCCGAGGGCCCCGGCGTACGCCTGGTGGTCGACGACGCCGCCGACGCCGGCACCGGCGGGACCGGCGGCCCGCGCAGCTCGACGAGCTTCGCGGACGACGGCCGGGTACGCGACCGCGACCTGCAGCGCATCGTCAACGGGCTCTGGCTCGCCGGCGCCGAGGCGGTCTCCGTCAACGGCCGCCGGCTCACCGCGCTCTCCGCGATCCGCGCGGCCGGGGACGCCATCCTCGTCGACAACCGCCCGCTGGCGCCGCCGTACACCGTGCTGGCGATCGGCGACGGCGAGCGGCTGCTGGAGCGGTTCCGGGAGAACGCCGACGGCCGCTACCTGGACGCGCTCCAGGACAACTACGGCATCAGGGCCGGCCTCTCCGCGCGGGACGACCTCCGGCTCCCGGCCGCCGCCGGCCTGTCCGTACGCCACGCAGAACCGAAGGAGAACAACCCCTCGTGATCGCCGTACTGGGTCTCGTGGCGGGAATCGTCATGGGCCTCGTCGTCCAGCCCGTGGTGCCGGCGGGCCTGGAGCCGTACCTGCCCATCGCCGTCGTCGCCGCGCTCGACGCGGTCTTCGGCGCGCTGCGGGCCATGCTCGACGGGATCTTCGACGACAAGGTCTTCGTGGTGTCGTTCCTCTCGAACGTCGTCGTGGCCGCGCTGATCGTCTTCCTGGGCGACAAGCTGGGCGTCGGCGCGCAGCTGTCGACGGGCGTCGTGGTGGTGCTCGGCATCCGGATCTTCTCCAACGCCGCCGCCATCCGGCGGCACGTCTTCCAGGCGTGACGCCCGTGTCCGACGAGACCCCGCCGAACTCCCCGCGCCCCGGCGACCCGCCCGCCGCATACCCGGAGGGCACGCCCAGCGCCCCCGCCGCGCCGCCGGACCGGCGCTCCGCACCGCGACCGCCCGCACCGCGGCGGCCGCCCCCCCAGCCC
>NZ_BAAAPF010000329.1:0-7588 GCF_039531005.1 Streptomyces synnematoformans | reverse complement strand
CAGCCGGCGCCGCGGCGGCGGCGCGGCGGCGCACGGCCGCCGAGGCGTCGTACGCCCCGAACACCCCGACCGCGCCGAACACCCCGCACGCCCGCGCCCCGCACTGGCGCGAGGTCGTCGAGGGCGCGACCGCCGCCCCGGACGGGCCGGTGCTCGTCATCGGCTCGCCGTTCCTGTGGTGGATGCGCGTCGGCGAGCTGCGCGCGGTCCTCGCCCCGGTCGTCGCCGGCACGGCGGCCTCCGCCCAGCCCGACATCGCCGCGGCGCGGCGCTTCGTCCGGGCCCTGGACGCGGCCGCGGCGCTGCCGTCGCCCCGCCGCGCCGTGCGCATCCCGTCCGTGCCCCGCCCGCACCGCCGCACCCTGCTGCTGAGCCTGGCCGTCTTCGCCCCCGCCATGACCGCCACCGGCTTCGTGCTCTCGCTCGGGCCGTCCCTGCTGGCCGAGCTGCTGCACACCGGGAACCGCGCGCTCGCCGGCGGCATGATCTTCCTGCTCTTCGCGGCGGCCACCGGCGTCCAGTTCGCCGTCCGCGGACTTCGCGTACGCACCCTTTTCCGGCTCGGCGCCACGCTCACCACCGCCTCGATGGCGGCCCTGGTGCTGGCCACGGCCACCACGTCGGTGCCGCTGCTGCTCGCCGCCGCCGTGCTGGCCGGCCTCGGCCAGGGCAGCTCGCAGC
This sequence comes from Streptomyces synnematoformans, assembly GCF_039531005.1. Taxonomy (NCBI): domain Bacteria; kingdom Bacillati; phylum Actinomycetota; class Actinomycetes; order Kitasatosporales; family Streptomycetaceae; genus Streptomyces; species Streptomyces synnematoformans. The sequence continues at coordinate 6,907 of NZ_BAAAPF010000329.1, read as the reverse complement.
TCGGCGGGCTGAGCACGCTCAGCGCGCGGGTGCCGTCCACCCGCCTCGCCGAGGCCAACGCGGCGCTCACCTCGGGCGGCTACCTGATGGCCGGGGTGCTGCCCGTCGCCGCGGGCTACCTCAGCGACGCGGTGGGGCTGACGGCGGGCACCACCACGTTCGGCATCGCCGTCGCGGTGCTGGTGACGGCCGGCGCGGCGGCGGCGACCCGCCGCTGAGCGCGCCGCCCGCCGCCGCCCGGGGCGTCACCACTCGGCGAACGACCCGTCCGGGTGCCGCCACACCGGGTTGTGCCAGCTCTCCGCCGTGCCGTCCGCGGCCCGTACCGCCCGCTCGTCGATCTCCACGCCCAGCCCCGGCCCGGTGGGCCGCAGCAGGTGCCCGGCGTGGAAGCGGAAGACCTCCGGGTCGGCGACGTAGTCGAGCAGCTCCGCGCCGGAGTGGTAGTGGATGCCGATGGACTGCTCCTGGATGAGGAAGTTCGGCGTGCAGAAGGCGAGCTGCAGGCTCGCCGCCAGCGCGAGCGGGCCCAGCGGGCAGTGCGGGGCGATCGCCACGTCGTACGTCTCGGCCAGCGCGGCGATCCGCCGGGTCTCCGAGAGGCCGCCCGCGTGGGACAGGTCCGGCTGCAGCACCGCCACGCCCGCCCGCAGGGCCGGCAGCACCTCGGCGCGCGAGAACAGCCGCTCGCCGGTGGCCACCGGCAGCGACGTGGCGCCGGTGACCCGCTCCAGCAGATGCGTGTGCTCGGGCAGCACCGGCTCCTCCACGAACATCGGCGCGTACGGCTCCAGCACCCCGACCGCCCGGATCGCCCCGGCCACCGAGAACCGCCCGTGGAAGTCGACGGCGAAGTCCCCCTCCGGGCCCAGTGCCTCGCGTGCCGCCTCCGCGCGCGCGGCGATCCGGCGCAGGTCGGCGACGTTCGGCAGCCGGTCCATGCGCCCGGAGCCGTTCATCTTCACCGCCGTGAAGCCCGCTTCCACCTGCGCGGCGACCTGGTCCCGCACCTCGGCGGGCGCGTCGCCGCCGACCCAGCAGTACGCGCGGGCGCGCTCGCGCACCGGGCCGCCGAGCAACTGGTGCGCGGGCGCGCCGAACGCCTTGCCGGCGATGTCCCACAGCGCCTGGTCGAGCCCCGCGACGGCGGAGGAGAGCACCGGCCCGCCGCGGTAGAAGGACCCCTTGGTCATCAGCTGCCAGTGGTCCTCGACGCGCAGCGGGTCGGCGCCGACGAGGAACTGCTCGGCGAGTTCGTGGACGGCCGTGCGGACGGTCGCCGCCCGGCCCTCCACGACGGGTTCGCCCCAGCCCACGAGACCGTCGTCCGTCTCGATCCGGCAGAACAGCCAGCGCGGCGGCACGGCGAAGGTCTCGACCCGGGTGATCTTCAACTGCCTACTCCTTGACGCTGCCCTCGGTCAGCCCGGTCCGCCAGAAGCGCTGGAGGACGAGCATCGCGACGGCCAGGGGGATGACGGAGACGAAGGCCCCGCCGATGGTGTACTGCGTGAGTTCGGGTACCCGGTCCGCGGCCTGCTGCCAGGTGACGAGCCCGAGGGTGATGGGGTACTTCCGGTCGTCGGAGAGCATCACCAGCGGCAGGAAGTAGTTGTTCCAGATGTGCACGAACTGGAAGAGGAAGACCGTCACCAGCGCCGGCGTCATGATCCGCAGCACCAGCGTGAAGAAGATCCGCCCCTCGCCCGCGCCGTCCACGCGCGCCGCCTCCAGCACCGAGTCGGGCACCGCGGACTCGGCGTAGATGCGGCAGAGGTAGACGCCGAACGGGCTGACGACGCTGGGGATCAGAACGCCCCAGTAGGTGTTGGTCAGCTCCAGCCTGCTGAACATCAGGTACAGCGGCAGCGCCAGCGCCGTCGAGGGCAGCAGCACGCCCGCCAGGACGAACTTGAACACCGCCTCCCGGCCCGCGAAGCGGTACTTGGCCAGGGCGAAGCCGGCCGCGGCGGACAGCAGCGTCGCCAGCACCGCGCCGACGCCCGCGTACAGCAGCGAGTTCAGCGCCCAGCGCAGGTAGACGTGCCCGTCGTAGCTGAACACCCGGCTCAGGTTGTCCCACAGCCGCGGGTCGTCGAACCACAGGCCGAAGGAGCCGTAGAGGCTGTCGTTCGACTTGGTGGCCGCGACCACGAGCCAGTAGACCGGCAGCAGGAAGTACAGCGCGGCCGCCGTCAGCACGGCGACGAGGACGATGCGGCCGGGGCGCGGGACCCGGCGCCGCCGGGGGGCCGGCGCGGCGGTCCCGGTCCCGGCCGGCGGGGCGGCCGTCGTGGTGGTCGTGCCGGTGGCGCTCACCGCTCGCTCCTTTGCTTGCGGGTGACGAGGCTGAGGAATCCGAACGACAGCACCATGGCGACCACGGCGAGGATGACCGACTTGGCCGCGGCCAGGTACAGGTTGGCGTTCGCGAAGGCGTCGAAGTACGCGCTGAGGTTGGGGGTGTAGTCGGTGGTGACGGCGGGGGCGACCTTCTTGAGTACCAGCGGCTCGGCGAAGAGCTGCATCGTGCCGATGATGGAGAACACCGTGGTGAGCACCAGCGCGGGCCGCACCAGCGGGATCTTGATGCGCAGCGCCGTCTGCCACGGCCCGGCGCCGTCGATCTCCGCCGCCTCGTACAGCTCCTGCGGCACGGACTTCAGCTGGGCGACGATGATCAGCATGTTGTAGCCGGCGAACTCCCAGACCACGATGTTCGCGATCGACCACAGCACGTTGTCGTAGCCGAGGAAGTCCGGCTGGAAGCCGAGGTCCCCGAGCACGTCGTTGACGGGGCTGACCCCGGGCACGTAGAGGAAGCCCCACAGGATGGTGGCGATCACGCCGGGGATGCCGTACGGCAGGAAGTACGTGGCCCGCAGCAGCCCCGCCCAGCGGTCGGACACCTGGTCCAGCAGCAGCGCGAGCACCAGCGCGAGCAGCAGCATCACCGGCACCTGCACGACGCCGAAGAGCAGCACCCGGCCGAAGCCCTCGACGAACGTCTCCTGCTGCAGGGCGAGGGAGTAGTTCTCGAAGCCGGCGAAGCCGACGGACGGCTCGCCCAGTCCCATGGGGCCGCTGCGCTCGACCTTCAGCATGCTCTGGTAGACGGCGTAGAGGATCGGCACCACCATCGCGAACAGGTACAGCGCCAGGAACGGGCCGAGGAACGCCCACGCCCTGCGGTCGGGGCGGCTGCGGCGCCGGCGGCGCGCGGCGCGGTCCGGCCGCGCCGGGCGTGGCCGCACGGATGTGCTCATCGCGCGCTCCTCGCCTTCAGTCCCTTGGCCTTCAGGTCGTCCACGAACTTGCCCTCGGCGTCCTTCAGCGCGTCCGTCAGGGAGCCGTGGCCGGCGATGACGCGGCCGAAGGCGTCCTGGACGTGGGCGTACGACTGCGTCGTGGTCGGCGCGAAGCGCCAGGAGGTGTCGACGTTGCGGTCGGAGAGCTGGAAGACCTCGTTGTAGCGCTGGCCGCCGAAGAACGGGTCGGGCCTGCCGAGCGCGGACTCCGCCAGCTCGATCTTCGCCGCCGGCCAGCCGTAGCCCGCTTCGATCAGCAGGTCGATCGCCGCGGGGTCGGTGTTGAGCCAGTGCGCGAACTCCAGCGCCTCCACCGGGTGCCGGCTGCCCTGCAGGATCGCGGTGGCCGAGCCGCCCCAGTTGGACGAGGCGTGCGCGCCGCGCTCCCACTGCGGCAGCTCGGCGACCCGCCACCGGCCCTCGGTGCGCGGCGCGTTGCCGCGGATGAGCGCGTCGTACCACTGCGCGCCCGGCCAGGTGGCCAGCCCGCCGGTCTGCAGGCCCTTGAAGAAGGCGGACTGCGAGTCCTGGACGGGCGCCACGAGGCCGTCGGAGAGCATCCCGTCCCAGAAGTCGGCGACCTCCAGCGACTCGGGACCCGCGAGGTCGACCACCCAGGCGTCGCCCTCGGTGCTCACCCAGTGGGCGCCGCGCTGCCAGGGGAAGGCGGCGAACCACTGGGCGTTGGCGGGCGGGAAGGCGCTGATGACGGAGCCGCCGCTGCGCTTCTTGATCTTCATGGCGGCGGCCCGGTACTCGTCCCAGGTCGCCGGGACGTCGATGTCCCACCTGTCGAAGAGGTCACGGCGGTAGAACAGGCCCATCGGGCCGGACGCCTGCGGGATGGCGTAGGTCCTGCCGGCGAACACCCCCTGCTGCCACTGCCAGTCGACGTACGCGTCCCGCAGCTCGTCGGCGCCGTACTCGCTCAGGTCCGTCAGGCCGTTGACGAGCATGAACTCGGGCAGCGCGTAGTACTCGACCTGCGCCAGGTCGGGCGGGTCGCCCGCGGTGAGGGAGGAGTGCATCTTCTGGTAGCCGCCGGAGGTGTTGGCCGGCACCGTCTGCACGTCGACCCGGACGTCCGGGTTCTGCCTGTTCCACAGCGCCACGGCCTTCTGCAGCGGCACCCAGGTCCAGAAGGTGAGCGTGATCTTCTGGCCCGGCCTGCGCTCGGTCGCCCTGGTCATCCGGGCCGCGCCGACCTCCTCGCCGCAGCCCGCCAGGGCGGGCACGGCGGCCGCCGCGGCGCCCCACGCCAGGACCTCTCTTCGGGTGGGCATCCGACCTCCTCGTCAGTGCTTCTTCTCAGTGCCGCAGGACGACGACGCCGCGGGCGGGCAGCTCGACCGAGTCGACGGGGCCCTCGCCGGGGCCGGGGCCGTCGCCGGCCAGCGCGCGCATCGGCTCGGGCAGGGTGACGGTCGCGGCGCTCTCGCCGTGGTTCAGCAGGAACAGGAAGCGCGCGGCCGGCTCGTCCGCGCCCTCGCGCACGGTGGCCTGCACGCCCGCCGGCAGCCCCGGCAGCACGGGCGCCGCCCCGGCCCCGGCGCGCACCCGGTCCACCAGGGTGCGCATCGCCGCCGGCGTGAGCCGGGTGCCCGCGTACCAGGCGACACCGTCCCCGTACGCGTGCCGGGTGACCGCGGGCCGGCCGGCCAGCTCGCCGGCGCCGAACGCGGCGACGGCGGTGGCGCCTTCGAGGTCGATCGCCTCCGACCACAGGTCGCCGCCGCCGGTGAGCGCGCCGGTCAGCGGCAGGCTCTGCTCCTCGGCGAGCGGCCAGAACTCCTCCACCCGCAGCCCCAGGACCTCGCGTAGCGGGGCCGGGTAGCCGCCGGGGTGTACCCGGTCGCAGTCGTCGGAGATGCCGGTGAAGTACGAGACGAGCAGGTGCCCGCCGGCGCGTACGTACGCGGTGAGCCGGGCCCCGGTGGCGGCGCTCATCAGGTACAGGTTCGGCACGAGGACGAGCCGGTACCCGGACAGGTCGCGGTCCGGCGGCACCACGTCGCACGGCACGCCCGCCTCGAAGAGCGGTTTGTAGTGCCGCCGCAGCGTCTCGGTGAAGTCCAGGTCGGCGGACGGGTGCGAGCCCTGTTCCAGCGCCCACCAGCTGTTCCAGTCGGCCACCAGCGCCACCTCGGCGCGTGCACGCGAGCCGGCGAGCTGCGGCACGGCGCCCAGCTCCCGGCCCAGCGCGCTCACCTCGCGGAAGATCCGGGTGTCGGGGCCGGCGTGCGGCACCATCGCCGAGTGGAACTTCTCCGCGCCGCCCGGGGTCGCGCGCCACTGGAAGTACAGCACCGCGTCCGCGCCCTGCGCGACGGCCTGCCAGCTCCACAGCCGCATCGAGCCGAACGGCTTGGGGCTGTTGCGCCGCCGCCAGTTGACGGCGCTGGGCGCCTGCTCCATCAGCATCCACGGCCGGCCGCCGCCCGCCGAGCGGGTCAGGTCGAAGGCCAGGCCGGCGCCGATGTGGGCCTCCGGATCGTACGGGTCCTGGTAGTAGTCGAGCGCGGTGACGTCCTCGTGCGCGGCCCAGGAGAACGCGTCGACGGCCTTGTGCAGCGGCAGATGGTTGGTGGTGACGGGCACGTCGGGGGTGATCCGGCGCAGCGCCTCCTTCTCGGCGAGGTAGCACTGCAGCAGGGCGTCGTCGCAGAAGCGCGCGTAGTCCAGCTCCTGGGCCGGGTTGGGGTGCGTCGGGGTGGTGCGCGGCGGGAGGACCTGCTCGAAGGTGTCGTAGCGCTGGGACCAGAAGGTGGTGGCCCAGGCGGTGTTGAGCGCCTCGACGGTGCCGTACCGCTCGCGCAGCCAGCGGCGGAAGTCGGCGGCGGAGACGTCGCAGTAGCACCGCGGGTTGGAGCAGCCGTACTCGTTGCCGATGTGCCAGCTGTCCAGGGCGGGGTGGGTGCCGTAGCGGGTGGCCAGCTCGGTGACCAGGCGGACGGCGTGCTCGCGGTAGACCGGGCTGGAGGGGCAGAAGTGCTGCCGCGAGCCGGGCCACCTGCGGACGCCGTCGGGGCCTTCGAGCAGGATCTCCGGGTGCCGCTCGGACAGCCACGGCGGCGGGGAGGCGGTCATGGTGGCCAGGCAGACGCGCACCCCCGCGCCGTGCAGGTCGTCCAGCACGCGGCCGAACCAGTCGAAGTCGTACGCGCCCGGCCGCGGTTCGACCAGTGCCCAGGAGAAGATCCCGGCCGTCACCATGGAGACCCCGGCCTCCTTCATCAGCCGGATGTCCTCGGCCCTGACCTCCTCAGGCCAGTGCTCGGGGTTGTAGTCGCCGCCGAAGTGGATGCGCCTCACGTGTGCTTCCTCCGCCCCTCTTGCTGATTCCATAATTTACGAATTAACGTTCGGGCAACGTAGAAGCGTCCCGGCAGATCCGTCAATACCTGGAGCGTGACCTCGTGACCGCACCCGCAGCCGGCGGCCCCGGCCGCTTCGCCGGCCGTACCGCCGTCGTCACCGGAGCCGCCGCCGGCATCGGCGCGGCCGTCGCCGGCCGGCTCGCCGCCGAGCGCGCCGACGTCGTCATCGCCGACATCGACGGCGACCGGGCCGACGCCACCGCGGCGGAGTTCTGCGCCGCC